>CAYWHT010000094.1:0-10338 GCA_964458135.1 uncultured Saprospiraceae bacterium
CCGCCCGAGGCCGTCCTATCCACTATCGGATTTTCCCCGCTGATCAAAATGGCCGTCACGATGGCAAAGATCAACTGCCCGATGAGGAGGGCCAGATACAAGATTTGGGTCTCGCGGAATATTTTTTGCATGGCTTTTTATTGGTAAAGCGAATCGCAGGTTGAATGGAGTGGCAGCTTTGAAAAAACAGTTCCCAATGAAAGGAGCCTCGCCGGTAGCGCCAGCCGGTTTTATGCGCATCTCCAAAAGAGGCTGTGCTCTTCTCCGGAGCGCCAAGCCATCTTTAAAGCGCGTCCTTTCTACAAAGCGGCTGCCCCTAATAGTGCGCTTAAATGCGATCACAGCGGTATTTAGTTCCCGAAGCACTACTACCCTTCAGACTCCGATCGATCCGCCAACTCATAAGGCTCCTGCTCCTCGTGATGCGTATCCTCGATATCTTCCGCACCGTGGGTCAGGCGTTTGAGCGGTTTGAGGAATAGAATCAGCAGCAGGCCAAAGGCGCTGGTAAACAGGAAGATGGAAACGAACGTCCAGAATTCGCGGTTATCCTGGGCTTCGAAGACCTGGATCTCCCCGGCGTATTGCTCTTGCCCGGGTTCTTTTTCCAGAGACAGGACGGCGGTTAGGGGTTCTTGCGGGCTGTGTTCTTCGCTGGCCAGCTGTTGGTTGAGCAGTTCGCGATTTTCTTGGTTGATATCGATGATGGAAAACAGGTTGCGACTATCCTTTTGCATGATGACGCTGCCGTTCTCCAGGTGAGCGTCGCCCAGAATTTTGAAATTTCGAGGGTATCCCTCCTCGGTCCTGTCGTCTTTACTTTTGGATGCCTCGCGGATGAGCCCTTCGATGGCCGGATAGTTGGCGCCTTCGGCGATCTCCATTTTGATGGGCTCGGTCTGGGCCAGTTCGCCGACGGTGCCGGCAATTTTATTCCCCAGGCCGGTAGCGGCAAAGTAAACCCCCATCATCACGGAGACGTATTTGACCGGCGCCAGCTTGGTGATAAAGGACAACGCCACCGGCGAGGCGCACAATTCTCCAATGGTGTGTAGCAGGTAGGCCATGATCAACAAAAAGAGCGCCGCCCGGTCACCGTATTGCACCACATCGGCGGAAGCCTTCGCCATAAATAGAAAACCCACCCCCATGATGATGGTGCCAAGCGCCATTTTAAAGAGGGAGGAAGACTCCCGGTTTTGCCGGTGCCACCAAATCCAGAAGCCGCCCACCAGGGTGCCGAAGATGATGATGAACAAGGCGTTGACCGACTGGAATACCGCGGCCGGAATTTCGTAGGGGTTGGAGGTGATTTGCCCCTGCCGCAATAAAATATAGAAGGCGATAAGCAGAATGCCGATCGGCAAATAGATATAAGCCGTTTGTTTCTTCTTGGCGGCGTGCCAGATGCCGCGCAGCGTCAGAAAGGCGCCCGCTCCGTAAAACAACAGGTTAAGCGACAGGAGGGAGACCTCGCGGTCGATTTTTTCGAGGGTGTAGATATTCATCAGGCCGCCCGCCTGCTCAAAGGCGCCCCAAAATACGATGACGATCAGGAAAGAGATCAGCAGTACCAGGAAGCGATCCTTCTCGGTTTTATTCACCTCTTTGTAAATCATCATCAACAATCCGATGACGACGGCCAAAAACACACCGAGCAGGCTGTAGGCAATGCGATTGTATCCCTCCGTAAAGCTGAGGGATAATCCGACCCCCAGGGCGGCCAGTACGCCGGTGATTATAAGTTGTGTAGGGCTTTTTAGCAGCTGTTGAAATAGTACGCCCAGTGAAGTGGATTGTTGCCCATCGGTAGATTGGGCGGCAATGATGCTGGGGGATTCCCCGATGCCTTTGAGGTATTTTTGTCCGGCAATGAATACGATCTGTCCGATCAGCATGCCGATGCCGGCAAGGCCGAAACCGTAGTGCCAGCCGTAAGTTTCACCGATAAATCCAACGATGAGGGCCGACAGAAAAGCACCGATATTGATGCCGATATAAAAAATCGTAAAGCCTTGATCCCGCCGGACGTCTCCCTGCCGGTACAGGCCACCGACCATGGTGGAAATATTGGGCTTCAAACACCCTACCCCGCTGATAATGAGCGCCAAACCCGTGTAAAACGCCCAGATCTGGTCAATGGCCAATACAGTGTGCCCCGCCACCAGGAGGAAACCGCCGACCATCACACTCTTTTTCTGCCCAATGTATTTATCCGCCAGGATACCTCCGGGAATACCGGCCACGTAGACCAGCATGGTATACCAGCCGTAAATGGATAATGCAAAAGCCGTATCCCATCCCAAGCCGGGATTGTCGCCCGTCACCTGTGTGACCATGTAAAGGGTTAGGAGCGCGCGCATGCCGTAATAACTGAAACGCTCCCACAATTCCGTAAAAAAGAGTACGTAAAGCCCGACCGGATGCCCGAAGAGCTGCCGTTGGTCCTGAAAGGTTTCTCCTGTACTGTTAGCCATTATTTGGTGTGGTATTTTGCAACAGGTAATGAATAATCATTGCCAAACGTGGCTAAAAATAGACGATTTTACTCGACTGTGGGTAATATCTTTCCCGTTAATTTTGTCGGGCGGCGGTTGGTGGCAAGCTACAACTTCCGCACTTTCACATAAGCATCCGCCCGCACCCTCTGGTAAGGGGCTTCGTAGCCGTTGAGGCGCATAAGCATTTGCGCATCTACGTCGGGCAAGCGGATGGCGATTTGGAAAACTTGCATGGGCCGGGAGAGGTGGTAATACAAATACCCCCCTTTGGTGATGAACGACTTTTGCTCGCGAATATAAATGGAGGCCTGCGAGCTTATTCTCTGGGGCAGGAAGGTTCTCCGCAACGGCTGCAGGGGCTGCACCGGTGGGCGGATGGCGTAGCGTTTGATATTTTTCGGGTGGTAGATGATCAGTCGTTGGCCTTCGCGCAAAACGTCGGAAGACAGGCGGTTCCAGCCGATGATTTGGTCGGGGGAGCAATTGTAAGCCCGGGCGAGATCGGCCAGTTTTTCGTTACTCTTGACGCTGTAGATCGTATGGGTATATTCCGCGTTTTTCCGTCCGTCCGGTCGGGTGACGAATACGGGTTTGGATTCCAGGGGCTGTTTCTTTTTGGCGTCGAGCCGGTCGTTGTTCAGGTAATCCTCAAAAGCGGGCATCACTCGCTTGGGTAAAATCAGGTGGTTCCCCTCGCCCGGGGCGGAGGGGATGAAGCCCTTACCGTAGGAGGGGTTTAGGGTTTCGATAATATCGAGGGGCAACCCAGTAATCTGGGCAATTTCGTAGAAATCCATGCGCTCGTACAGGCGAATGGAGCTGGTCAGCTGGAGGTCGAGTTCGGGATAGCGGGGCCGGAGGCCGTGATCTTCGTAATGGTGTAGTAGGTAAGTGGCGGCAATGAAGGCGGGTACGTAGTTGCTGGTTTCACGGGGGAGGAAAGGCCGGATGCGCCAGAAGTCTTTGGAGCGGGCCCGCTTGATGGCCCGGCTGACCCGGCCGCCGCCGCTATTGTAGGCCGCGATGGCCAGCTCCCAGTCGCCAAAGCGGTCGTGTAGCGCGCGCAGATAGCGCAGGGCCGCTACGGTAGACCGGTTGGGGTCGCAGCGTTCATCTACGTAGTCATTGATATCCAGGCCGTAATACCGGCCGGTGGAAGGCATAAACTGCCACAACCCTACCGCTCCGGCGCGGGAAACGGCTTTGGGGTTGAGCGCCGATTCCACCACCGGCAGGTACCGCAAATCTTTGGGCATATTGTGTTGCTCGAGGTATTCCTCAATCAGGGGAAAGTACATCAACCGGCGCCCCAGGATCTCTTCGGCTTTATCGCGTTTGCGCGCCGTGTAAGTCAATAGGTAGCTTCTGACGACCGTATTGTAGCGAGGTTGAACGATTTCGTTGGAAAGCTTTTCTAGTCGGGCCTTGATGGCTTCTTCGTCCAATTCGGGCGCGTCGGTGTCGCCGGCGGCAAGGAGCCGCGGAGCTGCGGCGAGCATCAGCATTAGCATAACCAGGGTGGCCTTGTCGAGTCGCATAGTAACGGGGTTGGAGTCATTTTTTTCGGGGCGGTTTCCGCAATCCACGAAAACGCTATCGTAAAAATACGTTTTTTACGCATGAATGTTTTGTCTATTCGCCGATTCCTCTCATCCATTGGTGAGAAAAGGCAAGCAAGTCGGCTTCCCGAAACTGATCGGCCATCAATTGCATGCCCAGCGGCAGCCCTTCTTCATGCGCGCCCAGCGGCAAAGAGATGGCCGGAATGCCGGTGAGATTGGCCTGAACGGTGAAGATGTCGGCAAGATACATAGCCACGGGATCGTCCAGCGATTGGCCGATGGGCCAGGCAGGAGCCGGCGTGGTTGGCGTCAGGATAAAGTCGTAATCGGCAAAAATGGCGCGGGTGCGATCGAAGATGAGCCGCCGCGCCTGCTGGGCTTTGGTGTAATAGGCGTCGTAGTAGCCGGCGCTCAGCACGAAGGTGCCCAGCATAATCCGCCGCTTAACTTCCCGGCCGAACCCCTCGGTGCGCGATTGCTGGTAAGTTTCCAGCAAGCTGCCCGCTTGTTTACTGCGGCGCCCGTAGCGAATACCGTCATAACGAGCCAGGTTGGAAGAAGCTTCCGCCGTCGTCAGCACGTAGTAAGCGGGCACCAGGTAATCGAGGTAATCAAAATCAACCGCTTCTACGGTATGGCCTTCCGCCCGCAACCGGTCGATGGTGTCTTCCGCGAGTTCCCGGATGTAAGGATCCAATCCTTCGTGCTCGAGGGCGTTGCGAAAATAGGCCAGGCGCACCTTACCCTTCGCTTCCAAATGCCGGGAGTAGGAAGGCGGGGGCTCTTGGCTGGCCGTGCTGTCGTACGCGTCGCCGCCGGCCATCACCTCCAGCAACAGGGCGGCGTCGGCAACGCTATGGCTAAAAACGCCGATTTGGTCGAAGGAAGAACCGTAAGCCAGTAATCCGTGGCGGGAAATGCGACCGTAACTGGGCTTGAGCCCCACCAGCCCGCAAAGCGCCGCCGGTTGCCGAACGGAACCGCCCGTATCGGAGCCCAGCGCCGCCAGGCAGGTATCGGCCTGTACGGCTACCGCCGCACCACCCGAGGAGCCGCCGGGGATGCGGTTTTCGTCCAGCGCGTTGCGCGTAGGACCGTAGTAAGAAGTCTCGTTGGTGGAGCCCATCGCGAATTCGTCGCAATTGGTGCGCCCAATGATGATGGCGTCCTCGGCCAATAAGCGCTCCACCGCCGTAGCCGAAAAGACGGACTCGAAACCCGATAACATCCTGGAAGCCGCCGTCACCCCGCGCCCCCGGTAACAAATGACGTCCTTGATGGAAAGCACCATGCCAAACAACCGCCCCACCGATTCGGGATTGGCTTCGTATTTAGCATCCAATTCCCGGGCGCGATGCCGCGCTTCTTCGGCAAAGACTTCCACGTAGGCGTTGAGACCGGCGCGGCGCTCCACCTGCTGTAGGTAGTAATCCACTAGAGTGGTGCAGTGTTCCCGCCCTTCGACGATGGCGGTTCTAACCTGTTGGTGATTCGTGTATTTAGGCATGATCATCTCGTTTCCAATGCTCCAAAGAAAGAACGGATTGAGCGCAACCGCAATATTTTTTGCATCTATAGATTATTCCAAAACCGAAATAATGGCGGTACCTTTAGCGCGCGGCGAAAGAGGCTTGGTAATCTAACGGCTTGTCCGTAAATTTAAGCCGGCCGTTATACGCGAAGCACCAGTTATCCTCCTTTCACGCAACCATTTGATCCCCCACCCGTAAATTTATTTTTGACGCGATTTGGATTAGCGTGCTCTTGATCCAAACCTTCGTCATCTGAATGCCGTCAGGCAAGTCATACTTCCCCTCGCAGTTGGCTCCCAGTGTACTCATAACTATTAAATCGAATGATATGGAAAGTACTTTAACCCCAGAAAGACAAGCCCAGACCGCCGAGGCCGTCCAGTTGTTATGGACGGGAGGCTGGGACTCTTCCTTCCGGCTCTTGCAGTTGCTCGCCGGCACCGAACAGTACATTCAACCGTATTACATCATCGATACCGAACGGCGATCCACCCTTACCGAAGTGGCCCAGATGAGTAAAATTCGCGCGCAGGCGTATCAGCGGTTTTCCAACGCGAAAAAACGCTTGCTGCCCACGGTCATCGTCGCCGTAGGGGATATTGCCCCCGACCAGGCCATCACCGATAGTTACCACCAGCTCCTGCATAAAACCTTCTTGGGATCGCAGTACGATTGGCTGGCCCGCTTTGCCAAAGAACACCAACTGCACCGCCTGGAACTCGCCGTAGACCGGCGGGACCTGGATCCCGAAGAGCTGGCCAAGGAAGGCGGTCTGTATTACTACCTCAAAGACCGGATCGCCAGAGGAGAGGACGAAAAAACCGGCAGTTACTTCTACATGGATGGCGGCAATGACGAAGACGACCTCCGGGTCTTCCAGAACTTTCGTTTTCCGGTGATCGACATGGCCAAACCCGAAATGAAAAAGGAAGCCGAAGAAGGGGGGTATCTGGATTTGCTCATGAATACCTGGTTTTGTTTCCGACCGATCTTCGGCAAGCCCTGCGGGTTCTGCAACCCCTGCCGCCTGGCCATCGAAGAAGGCATGGGCTTTCGCTTCACCCGTTTTGGCATGCTGCGGTTTCGCTTGTCACCGCTTATTTTATTCGCTAAAAACGTGCTGAAGAAAATCCTCGGAAGATCCTAAGCCTTCCCCAACCGCGCCATCAGCGCCTCCAGAGGGAGGGTTTCCTGTTCACCCGACTGCATGTCTTTCAGGCTGAGCTGGTTGTTTTGCATCTCCTCACCGCCCACTAGTGCAACCTGTGGGACTTGGCGGGCATTGGCGTACTTCATCTGTTTTTTCAGTTTGACCGGTTCGGGATAGATCTCGGCATTGATGCCCGCCCGCCGCACTTCGTTCAAACAGCGGAAGGCGTAAAGGTGGGCTTCCTCGTCAAAGGCGATAAATAAGAGTTGCAATTGCTCTTCGCGGGAAGCTGGAAACAGATCGAGCTCTTCCATGACATCGTAGATGCGTTCCGCCCCGAAAGAGATGCCGACGCCCGAGACGTCCTTCAGTCCGAATACGCCGGTCAGGTCATCGTAGCGGCCGCCGCCGCCCAGGCTGCCCATCTTGACCTTTTCTTCGTCGACATTGACTTCGAAGATGCAGCCGGTGTAGTAGTCGAGCCCGCGGGCCAAGGTCACGTCAAACGTCACTGGGTTGACGGTGTCTCCCGTTCGCAGGTAGCGAAATACGGTTTCCAATTCCCGGATACCCTGCTGGCCGGTACCGGAGCCTTTGAGCAGGGGCGAGAGGGTGGAAAGCTCCTCCACTTCCAGGATTTCGCCGATCTTCTGGAGGGCGGCATCGGAAATGCCGCGCTCCCGCATTTCTTGCTTTACTCCTTCCATGCCGATCTTATCCAGCTTGTCGATGGCGATGGTCATTTCCGTGAAACGATCGCCGATGCCCGCCGCCTCCGCGATGCTGTAGAGGATCTTGCGGTTGTTGAGCCGGATGCGCACCCGGAAGCCCAATTGGCTGAATACTGCATCGTAGATCTGGGCGAGCTCGGCTTCGTAGACTAGCGCGTCAGAGCCCACAACGTCAACGTCACACTGGTAAAACTCCTGGTAGCGCCCCTTCTGCGGGCGGTCGGCCCGCCATACGGGCTGAATCTGGTAACGCTTGAAGGGGAAGGTGAGCTCATGCTGGTGCATGACCACGTAGCGGGCGAAAGGCACGGTCAGATCGTAGCGCAGGCCGCGCCGGGAGATGGAAGGCGTTAGGGCCGCCGAGTCTCTGTCGGACAGCGCCTGCTCGTCGGCCTTGGCCAGGTAATCGCCATTATTCAAAACCTTAAAAAGGAGCTTATCCCCCTCTTCTCCATATTTACCCGTCAGGGTGCTCAAATTTTCCATCGTCGGCGTCTCGATGGGCTGGTAGCCGTAACGGACGAACACCTGGCGGATGGCGTCAAAAATATAATTGCGCTTGCTGACTTGTTCGGGCGAAAAGTCGCGCGTGCCTTTTGGAACACTGGGCTTCATGGATGGCAATAGTTTTGGATCGATGGCTATAGGGCCGAACGAAACTGCTCGAGAAAGCGCAGGTCGTTTTCGAACAGCAGCCGGATGTCGTTAATATTATACAAGAGCATGGCCTGACGCTCGATACCCATACCGAAGGCAAAGCCGGTATATTTTTCGGAATCGATACCGCAGTTTTCCAACACCTGGGGATCGACCATGCCGCAACCCATAATCTCCACCCAACCGGTGTATTTGCAAATATTGCAGCCGGCGGCGTTGCAGATAAAACAGGTGACGTCAACTTCCGCACTGGGCTCGGTAAAGGGAAAATAAGAAGGCCGTAGCCGAATTTTGGTATCCGGGCCGTACATCTCCCGGGCAAAGTACAGCAAAGTCTGTTTGAGGTCGGCAAAGGAAACATCCTCGTCGACGTATAGCCCCTCCACCTGGTGGAACTGGCAGTGGGAGCGGGCCGAAATGGTTTCGTTGCGGTATACGCGCCCCGGGGCGATGATGCGGATGGGCGGCGGCTGCTGGCGCATCACCCGGGCCTGTACCGAAGAGGTGTGGGTGCGCAGGAGCATGTGACGGGAACCCTGCAAGTAGTAGGTATCCTGCATGTCGCGCGCGGGATGATCTTCCGGCGTATTCATAGCCGTGAAGTTGTGCCAGTCATCCTCAATTTCCCGCTCTTCGGCCACGACGAAGCCGATGCGCTCGAAGATGCCCACAATGCGATTCATGGCAATGGATACCGGATGCCGCGCACCGAGTTCCAATGGCTCTCCCGGCGCGGTGAGATCCAGGGCGGCCGCATCGGCTTCCTCTCGCTGCGCCTCCACCAGCTGCTTGAACTGTTGGTATTTATTTTCGGCCGTCTCCTTGACGTTATTGACCAACTGCCCGAATTCCTTCTTTCGCTCGTTGGGCACATTGCGAATTTCGCCGAAAAGGCCCTTGACAATATTCTTCGACCCCACAAAACGAATGCGGAACTGTTCCAGCTCTTCCTCGTTTTGGGGCTCGGCCGCCGCAATTTCTTCCTTGATGCGTTCTACTTTTTCGAAAATTTCGCTAGCCATGTCGCGTTGTCTCTTTTATAGGGAACCCATTGCAAAGGTAGGGAAATAACAAAGTAGATGGTAGCAAGTAGTGCGTAGAAAGATGCGGCGCCGCCTGCACCATACTTTCCAAGGCCGTCAATCCTGCCCGAATTAGGGTGACGGGCCCTACGTACTATACCCAAAAAAGCAATGCCCCTTACTATTAAACAAAATCATCCCGCCGGTAATACGGATCCTCCTCTGGGTCCACCACTTTGGGCCGGCCGTAATTGACGCGATAGTAGATGCCGGTCAGCACGCCAAAAATGAAACCGCCGATATGAGCCCAATAGGCGACACCGCCGCCGGACGAATCCATGCGCAGGGCGCTCATGCCGCTACTCCACTGCATCCAGATCCAGATGCCGAGAAAGATGAAAGCCGAGACACGGAAGATGAGAAAAAAGAAAAATACCTTGACCCGCGATTGGGGAAACATCACCAGGTAAGCACCCATCACCGCCGAAATCGCGCCGCTGGCGCCAACGGTGGGAATGGTGCTCGCCGGAGCAAGACCAATGTGCAGGGCGTGAGCCGCCAGGCCACCCACGATGTAAAAAAGCAAAAAGCGAAAGTTGCCGATGGTGGATTCGATATTATCCGCAAAAACCCATAAAAAGAGCATATTGCCGATCAGGTGCCCCCAACCCCCGTGCAAAAACATACTGGTGAATAGCGAATACCAGTTATCACCCGCCATGATCTCCCGCGGCGTGGCGCTGTAATGCTGAATAAACTGCTCCAGCACCGGCGGCGGCATGGATATTTGATAGAGAAAGACGATTATATTCAAGACGATGAAGGCGTAACTGAAGAGCGGGTAGTTCCCGCCTTTTACCTGATCGTCGCCAATGGGAAAAAGCATCGGTGCATTTTCTTTAAAGTATAAAACAAGCTTCTACTACACCTTTTATAACGCTCAACCCAGTAGATTGATGATCCGGCCCCGGTTAATTAGACAAATTCAACGGTGAGCAGGATAAAATGATAGAATTGGAGGCCAATAATCCTGTTTCCACCGGTAAAAAATAGAAGAAGCGGCAGGAGAATGATGTCGCCCCCGCCCAGGCATGGTCGGGCAAGCTTACAGGGCTCTGAGGTGATCAAAACGATCATTTTTCACCCTGGCCGATGCCCAGGGCTTAGTTATGACAGCCCTTCA
>CAYWHT010000095.1:0-10337 GCA_964458135.1 uncultured Saprospiraceae bacterium
CATCTACGCTGATCTGCTTGCGTTCGATGTTTTGGGCGCTTTCCGAGATGCGGCGCAGTAGCTCGTCGAAACGGGTGGCGGGCACCCGGATTTCTAGGATGTGGGTGAGGCGGTCATCGCGATCGTAGACGTTGTCCTGGGCGATATAGCCGCCCAGCTCATCCACCGTTTCGGTGATCCGGTTGTGGGTAGACTCTACATTGGAGGTTTCGAATTCGAGGGTTCCCCGCTTAATGAGCTTACGCTCGGTAGGCACTTCCGCTTCCTGGGAGGCCGTGGTCTGCTGTTTGGGTTGGGTTTGAGGTTGCCGGTAGGCTTCACTGGCCGCTTCCTGCCGGCCGCCGCCGCCCGAGCAGCCGCCGATTTCCAGGAGAATGAGCAGGGTGGTAATGCGCAAGGAATTAAGCATAATTCAGGATGCTTGGTAGAATTGAGCAGGAAAGATACCACAAAAAGCAATGGAGGGCAAGCTTACATTTGCCCCGGAATCCGTAACCAGGCAAAGGGGTTCTGCCGCCAACCCATCCGGGCCATTATTTTAGCTGTCCAACCGGGCTGGTGGTGGTACAATATTTCGTAAGGAAAAACGTCCAGCTCCGACCAGCTATGGTGGTGGTAATACTGCCCCATCTCTTCTTGTCCCATCTGCTGAAAGTGGCGTAGGCTACGTGTTTTTGCCGCAGCCAACTCCTCGCTATCATACAGGGGGCTGTCGAGAATGTGGATTGCGCCTCCGGATTGGAGGAGCGTTTGCAGTCGATGCAAGAGCGTTTCCAGGGACTTAAAATATTGGATCACACTATTTAGAATAACCAGGGAAAACTTGCCTTCCGGTAAATCGGACCGGAAGATATCGGCGTAGGCAAATTGGCACTCGGGTGCAGCAAATAGCCGGGCGGCCTGCTCCAGTTCGGCCTGATTGATATCCACGCCCAGTACCGGTTGACGCGTCCATCGGTTGAGGTAATGGCTTAGCCAGCCATTGCCGCAACCCAGGTCAAGTACGGGGCCCGGGGGCGGATGGGATTGAAGGTGTTGCTTTAGCCGGCGGAAAGATTGTTGCCGCAGCCGCCATTCCTGCCGTTGAGGGTTGGAATGGGAAGGGTTGGGCAGTCGTCGAACCTCCTCATCGGGGTGCAACCGGCCCTCCGCCTCCCGCAGTTCCAGGTAGGCGGATTCGAAAGAGGCTTGGAGGGGGGAGAGCAGATGCACTCCCCGTACTACCTTTTGACTATTCTGGATAAGTTCCATGTAGATGCTTGTTCAATGATTTGGGCGCCCCGGTCGGTACTCCGGTATAAGGCCATTCCCAACTGCGCCTTCGCCGAACGCAGCTTGGTGGGCAGCAGGCTGGGCACCCACCCCTCGTATTTTTTCCGGCGGTGATAATCCACTTCGTATTTGATCCAGCGCATGGCGTGGTCGTAGTAGGCGCGGGGATAAGTGCGCCGGAATTCGATATCGCGGTCGGAAGAGGTCTCCCAATCCAGGTGGTTGGCGAATTGGCCTTCCACCTCCCCGTAGAAGGGCGTGCCTTTGATGGGGTAGGCTACGGTGATGGTGTAGTGGTCGGGATCGGCTTCGAGCAAATATTCGAGTGTTTGGCGAATATCCTGTTGCGTTTCCCCGGGATAGCCGAGCATAAGGAAGGTGCCGGTTTCGATGCCGTAGCGTTTGCTGCATTGCACCATCTCCTTCACCTTTTCGATCTTGACCATGCGGTTCATGGCGTCGAGAATTTTCTGGGAGCCGCTTTCGGCGCCGATCCAGATGCGAAAGCAGCCCGTTCGTTGCAGGAGTTGCACGACTTCTTCGTTCATGCGATCGGCCCGGCTGATCGCCTCGTAACTGATCGAAAGGTTTTTAGCTTCCAGCGCTTCGGCAAAAGTACGCAACCACCGGTGGTTGATGGTAAAGACATCATCCACAAACCAGATCTTATCGAAGTCGTATTGTTGCTGCAGCAGTTCGATTTCTTCCGCTACTTTCTCTGGGCTCCGGCGCCGGTAGGTTTTGCCGTAGACGGCCCGGCTGCACCACCGGCATCCGTAGGGACAGCCCCGCATGGTGCTCAGCGAGATCATACTGTAGCCGTGGTGTTGGCGCCAGGCGTCCAGGTATTTTTGCAAGTCGATCTTGTGCCGGTTCGGCAGCTGCAGGGTATCGATATCCTGGATGAGGGGGCGGTCGGGGTTGACCTGCGGGGTCCCGTCTGCGGAGCGGTAAGCGATTCCAGGTATTTTGCTCAGGTTCGGATGGGAATGCTCCCGATACTGTTGGGCCACCTCCAGCATGGTGGCCTCCCCTTCTCCGAAAACGACGATATCCGCGCCGAAATTCAGGAATTGATCCCGATGGTGACGCACCTCCGGCCCACCTATTACAATGCGGGTACGGCTTAGTGCCGGTTGCTCCTTGATGAAGCGGATGATGTCGAGGACCGGTTGCTTGGTCATCAAATTGACGTAAATACCCAGCAGGTCCGGTTGCTGCTCCAGCAGACAGGCTTCTAAATCCCGGAAGGAGGAAAAAGTTGTATCGAAGATATCATTCTCGTACCCCTGCGACTCCAGGTAGGCCGACAGGTACTGCAAGCCCAGGGGAGGATACGGCTTCATAATCTGCTGTTCCTTTTCGTCTTCGTAGAGGAAGTAGCCGTGGGTGAGGAGGATTTTCATTTTATCGTGAATAGTGGTTAGTGAATAGTACTCGTCCCTCCGGGCCGGGTAAAATAGGATTCAGGGGGCGTTTAACGCTATTGCCGTCCTATGCTGCTCAACGAAGATCACCTTCGCCTTAACACCACCGCAAAATGATCGGCATAATTAGCCAGGAAGCCAGCGGTTGCGAACCAGCGATCCAGCTTTTGTAATAGATTCAATATTTTCGGCCATTTTCGGAAGGCCGCTTCCAAGTAGGAGGGCGGCACCCAGAGCCCCACCGGCCGGGTGCGCGCTACTTTCCAATGGGGGGCGAAATAGCGGGCAATGTCTGATGGCCGGTAGTACCAGACCTTGACGGCTTGTCCTTTGACATTAACCGGGAGCGGGCCGGTGGTTGTTCTTCTACGGGCTTCCCGGGGATTTCGTTTTAAGTAATAGTACAGCCGTTCCCAAAAGCAACCTTGACTTATGTAGACGAGAAATAAGCAGCCTTTCTCATCGACCATTTGTGCAAATTGCCTCGCCACTTTCCGCTGATCCTCGGGCCCAATACAATTCAAGCCGCCGAAGTTGGAGAAGACCAGGTTAAACTTATGCTCCGGAAAGGTATTCGCCAGCTCCAGGAAGCCGGCCTCTCGAAGGTGGACTTGCCGCTCTTCCTCCTGCCGGGAAAGCTTTTCGCGGGCGCGTTCGATCATCGCGGGCGATAGGTCGGTAGCCGTGACCTTGCAACCGGCCCGCGCCATGCGAATGGCGTCGACGCCGGTGCCACAGTTGACCTCCAGAACGCTATGGCCCATTTTCAGGTGCGGCTGCAGCCATCGCCAGACCTGCCCGCGCTGTAACCGGCCGATGCGCGAATCCGTAAATTCGGCATCATAACTCGCCGCGTAGCGATCAAATGCGGATGGCGGCTTCATAGTCGATACTGCGGAGTTTGCGATGCGTTAAATGCTTGGCCGGCCCGTAGTAGGCCAGCGAACAGGCCCGCTTCAAGTTGGCCGGGCTGATGCCGACGGGATTGCGCCATAGCTTTCTGATTTGTTTTTTGGCGTGTTGCAAACGAAAATGCTGGTGTACGTACCGGTGCAACGCCTTGTAAAAAGCCGGGGAATAAGTATTGTGAAACATGAGATCCAGATCATCGGAATCCGTCCAGTTGGCCTTGCCGTTGAGGTCGTTTTTGACCTTTTCGTAGAATTGGGTTCCCGGCAAGGGATAGGATACCGAGATGCCGATATCGTGGGGCAATAGTTCGGTGATCAGGTCGATCGTTTTACGGATGTCGTCGGCGGTTTCGTTGAGGTAGCCGAACTGAATGAAAAAGCAGGGCTTGATGCCGTGGCTTTTGAGTAAGCGGTTGGCTTCCCGGATTTGCTCCAGGGTAATGCCCTTGTCCATAGCGTCAAGGATGCCCTGCGAGCCACTTTCCACGCCCATCCAGGCTTCTACGCATCCCGAGGCGGCGAGGGCGGTGACGTATTTATCTTTAACCAGGAGGTCGGCGCGCGATTGGATTTTGTACTGCAGGGAAAGCCCTTCGGCCTGGACCAATTCGGCAAATTCGAGCACCCAGCTGCGTTTGAGGCCAAAGATGTCGTCACAGAACCAGATGTGGTCAAAGTCAAACAATTCCTTTACCCACTGGATTTCCCGCAATACGTGTTGCGGGCTGCGCATTTTGTAGGAATTACCGTAGATGGGTTTGGCGCACCAGTTGCATTTGTAGGGGCAGCCGCGGGTAGTTGCCTGGTTGATGGAGAAGTATTTCCAGTGGTGCGTCCAGCGTTGTCGGTATCCCTCCACTTCCAGGAGGTCCCATGCCGGGAGGGGCAGTGCGTCGAGGTTTTGCATGACCGGCCTTGGTGGCGTTTTTTCGGTCTGCTCTTTTGAGCGGTAAGCGATGCCCGCGGTCTCTTGCAGGGAATAATCGTGTTGAAGAGCCTGGATGACATCAAGCAGGGCCATTTCGCCTTCTCCGAGCAGTACGACATCGGCGCCCCCTTGCAGATACGATTCGTAATGATCGGTCGCGTCCGAACTGCAGATGATCACCCGGCACCCTCTTTTCCGGGCGGCTTGCGCCATTTGCCAGGCAGCCTCCCGCATATTGGTGAGGCACATCTTGGTGAGGTAGTTAAACCCATCGTCAAAGATGACCAGAATGTCGGGTTGTTCTTGCTCCAGTTCCGGGACAATCGCCTCCGGGCCATCGGCAAACATGGTATCGACAAAGCGCATCGGGTAACCGGCATCCCGGATCAGGGCGGCCGCCAGCAGCGTCATAAGCGGAGGATAGGGCTTGTTCCACTGCTGCTGCTTAGGATCCAGCTTCAGGAAATAGGAGTGAGTTATTAGGACTTTGGGAACGGGCATGTCAGCGATTTAAGAACTACCAATATCTTGATTCTGCGGCAATGTTACAATGAAGGTTGGGATGCTAAAAATAAAGATGACCGACAATTCAGGGGTTTTGGGTAGGCGGCAGGCATAAATTTCCCCATTTTTGGGGATGGGCATAACCTTCTGGAATGCATAGTCTGCCAAGTCAAGGTTCACAAATTTTGGGTTGGCGGACTATAAGCTTGCGATTGTAGTTGTCGGCTGCTAAATTTATCCAAGATAAGAACACAAATATCGATTTTATGGCTCGTCCGGACTTCTCCAAGATACCCTGGAAAAAGGGACATCAAACGAATGAACAGGAGCCCGCTTCGGCGGAACGCACCTTCGAAACCTCCGAAAAGATAGCGGTAAAATCCCATTACCATCCCGGGGATATTGCGGGAATGGCGCATCTCGGCTTTGCGGCGGGTTTGCCGCCCTTTTTGCGCGGGCCCTACAGCACGATGTATACGGTGCGTCCCTGGACGATACGCCAGTATTCGGGTTTTTCCACCGCCGAAGAGAGTAACGCTTTTTATCGCCGTAACTTAGCCGCTGGTCAAAAAGGCTTGTCGGTGGCTTTTGATCTGGCGACGCACCGGGGCTACGACTCCGACCACGAGCGCGTAGGGGGGGATGTCGGAAAAGCTGGTGTGGCCATCGATTCGGTGGAAGATATGAAAATCTTGTTCAACCAGATTCCGCTCGACCAGATGTCGGTGTCCATGACGATGAACGGGGCGGTCATCCCGGTGATGGCTTTCTACATCATCGCCGCCGAGGAGCAGGGCGTAGCGCCCGAAAAGCTGAGCGGCACCATACAGAATGACATTCTCAAGGAATTTATGGTGCGCAACACCTTTATTTATCCTCCGAAACCCTCCATGCGAATCATCTCCGATATCTTTGAGTATACGGCGCACCACATGCCCCGCTTCAATTCGATCAGCGTGAGTGGTTATCACATGCACGAGGCGGGCGCCACCGCCGATATCGAGTTGGCCTATACTTTGGCCGACGGGCTGGAATACATCCGGGCGGGCTTGAATGCGGGCCTGAACATTGACGAGTTTGCTCCCCGGATCTCCTTTTTCTGGGCGGTTGGCATGAATCATTTCATGGAGATAGCCAAAATGCGGGCCGGGCGCATGCTGTGGTCGAAGATCGTCAAGCGATTCGATCCGCAAAACCCCAAATCGATGGCCCTGCGTACGCACTGTCAGACTTCCGGCTGGAGCCTGACCGAGCAGGACCCCTACAATAACGTGGCCCGCACCGCTATCGAAGCTATGGCGGCGGCCATGGGGGGCACCCAGTCTTTGCACACCAATTCCCTGGACGAGGCCATTGCCCTGCCCACGGATTTCTCGGCCCGCATCGCCCGCGAAACGCAGTTATTGCTGCAAAAAGAGACCGATATCGTAAAGGCGGTCGATCCCTGGGGCGGCTCCTACTACCTCGAATGGCTGACCGATCAAATAGCGCGCCGCGCCTGGTCGCTCATCGAGGAGGTGGAGGAGCTGGGCGGAATGGCGAAGGCCATCGAAGACGGGCTTCCCAAGTTGCGTATCGAAGAGGCGGCGGCCCGCAAGCAGGCCCGCATCGATAGCGGTAAGGAGAAGATCGTCGGCGTCAATATTTACCGGCAGCAAGCCGAATCGGCGATCGATATTTTGGAAGTAGACAATACGGCCGTGCTCAACGCGCAGTTGGAGCGCATACAACAGGTCAAAGCATCCCGCGACGAGGCCGCCGTACAGCAGGCCTTGGACGCCATTTACGAATGTGCAAAAAGCGGGGAAGGCAATTTGCTCGCCAAAGCCGTTGATGCGGCCCGCGTGCGGGCCACTCTGGGCGAAATCTCCTACGCCATGGAGCGGCATTTCGATCGCTTTACGCCTTCCACTCAATCAGTATCCGGGGTGTATTCCAGTGAAATTAGCGCCGACGAAGACTTTAAGAACGCCAAAGCGCTGACCGATAAGTTTGAAGAGGCGGAGGGCCGCCGGCCGCGAATTATGGTGGCCAAGCTCGGACAAGACGGGCACGATCGGGGCGCCAAGGTGATTGCGACCAGTTTTGCCGATCTGGGCTTCGATGTGGATATCGGCCCGCTCTTCCAGACGCCCGCCGAAGCAGCCCGGCAAGCCGCGGAAAACGATGTACACGTTCTCGGTATTTCTTCCCTTGCTGCCGGCCACAAAACGCTGGTGCCGCAGACTATCAAAGAACTGGCCAAACTGGGGCGAGACGATATTATGGTGGTGATTGGCGGAGTTATTCCGCCGCAGGATTACGACTTTCTTTACCAGCAGGGCGTTGCCGCCGTATTTGGTCCGGGCACCAAGATTGCCTGGGCCGCACAGCAGATTTTGGCGGTGCTGTTGGAACGGGAAGAAGTGGAGTGAGCCGGTTGCTACGGCAAGGGTAATGCCGGATGACAAGAGGGAAAACTGTACAAAACGAGCTGCGTGGCACGGATGCCAGCAGCCCGTCGATCATTTAATACTCCGAATTACTGCTTCCCGAAAATAGAAAGCAGTCGAAATAGAACGCTTTGAAAACTCAAGCTTCTACATTTCCCCACTGGTCATCGTAAGCGAAGTTGATTGCTAAAAAGAGGACGATAAGTGCTAATCCAAGCATAAGTTATGGTTTATGATTTTAAATTCTCGAGTGTTTAGATTTCGCACGAACTCGTGGCTTAGGGGTTATCCATTTTAGGTTGAAGGTGGCTGCTGGAACAATGCATCGCGTTTAACTGGCGGCGGCGCTCACCATGGTGGCAGGAGTAGGCTGAGCATCGCCTACGGCCCAATGGTTCAGTGCGCCTTGATCCGCGAAGGATCGCAGTTCGTTGACGAGTTCCGGGTTGGGTTCGGGTCCGAATATGGAGCCGCCTTTGTAATCGTCGACAATTTCGAGTTGGAGCTCTCGGGCGAAGGATTTGGCAAGGTCGCCCATACTGCGCGCGTAATGCTCGTTTTTTCCCAATGCCATGAACATGTCGATGACGCCGATTCGGATGGTTTCGTGGGGGTCGATTTGCATCAGGAGTTGTCTTTGGCTGTCGTTTTTCGGGGATCGCCCCAGTTGGCGTACCCGGCTACGGACATCATCCTGCGAGTAGCCGAGCACCTCGGAGCGATGTTTCCACCAGTTTGCAGCCCGGCCTTTATTGCGTTGCCGATAAGTATCCAAGTGCCGCTTTTCGCAGGATTCCTGGCAGGAAAGCATGCTCATGGCTTTGGTGATTTCCAGGATGGCGGTGGCCTGTTCCCTACGAATCATTTCGCCTTGCCCGGCGGGCTCTTCCTGCTCGAGCAGCCATTTGGCGTATTTTTGCTTGACTTTGCTACGGGAATTGAGGGTAATCAATTTGGCCAGTTCGATAGACAGGTAATAGTCATCGATGATGGGACTGCCGGAATTCTTGCGGCGGGCGTAATCCTGGAAACGCCCCGGATTGCGAATCCCGTCCTGGAACTCGTAAATATCCGTCAGCCATTTTTTCACCGTAGCTGGGTATTGCTTATTGGGCAACTGCAATACCTGGTACAGATTGGTGGCGGTAACGACTTTGGTGCCTTTTTTACTTACTAAAACCTGAAGTTCCATGGCTCGACCATATTGTTTAAAACAAATCTACGTGTTTTGTTTTAAAAACGCAATGTTTTAAACAATTATTTTAATTTTTTCGCCTAACCCGGATTATGCATGGTTTCTTCGTCACGAGAATCCATGCATAATCCGGGTTAAAAAGGCCCCCATTCCTACCGGCCGGTAGAAGGGTGTAAAGGTGGCCCGCCTTTAGAAAAGGGGCTATTGCTCGTCGAGGAAGAGCTCTACGGTGATGTGATCGGCAATGAGTTTGCCCTGGCTGGTGAGGCGAAAAATGTCCCCGCTTCTTTCTACGGTGCCCTTTTGCAGGAAAGGCTGGATATATTCCAGGAAGTGGGGGCGAAACGCTTCGGGAATGTGTTTGAGTTGGCACCCCCAGACGGTGCGCAGGCTCGTCAGGATGTATTCGTTGTAGCGCTGGCGTTCATTGAGCCACTCTGTTTCTACTGATTTTTTGCGGAGCTCCTGGTGGTTGGGATCTTCCCCCAACCAGGCGCGGATGTACCGGCCGTTATTGGCTATGTTCCACTGCCGGGCGCCTTGACCGTCGTAGGAATGGGCGGAAGGGCCAATTCCCAGATAGGGCTGACCGGTCCAATAACTGGAATTATGACGGGCGTACCATCCGGGAAGGGCAAAATTGCTGATCTCATAATGTTTGTACCCCTCGCTCTCCATGGCCACCATGAGCAGTTTGTACTGCCGGGCGGCGAGGTCATCGTCTACCGGGGCGACTTTTTGGTTTTTGACAAAATGGGCAAGGGCGGTACCGGGTTCTACGGTGAGGCAGTAAGAAGAAAGGTGAGGGATTTCGTAATCGAAAAAGATCTGCAAATTGCGTTCCCACTGTTTTAAGGTCGTGCTGGGAGCGCCGTATATCAAATCGATCGTCAGGTTATCATAGCCGGCATCCTGGGCGTACTCAATACACGCCCGGGCCTCGATGGCATTGTGCGCCCGGTTAAAGAAGCGCAAATCCTCTTCCGAAAAGGATTGAATGCCGATACTGAACCGGTTGACCGGCAGATTGCGCATTTCGCGGATTTTATCCAGCGTAAGATCGTCGGGGTTGGCTTCCAGTGTAATTTCGGCATCCTCGCGCACCGGGAAAAGTTGGTAAATGCGATTAAAAATGCGTTCGAGCTCCTCACTGGGCAGGAGGGAAGGCGTACCACCACCGAAATAGATGGTTTCGATAGCGCTAGCCCCCAAGTAATGCCGCCGGGCATCCATTTCCTGTAAAATGGCTTGCACCATCTCCGTACGCCGGGCTTGCAGCGTTGAAAAGTGAAAATTGCAATAATGGCAAGCCTGCTTACAGAACGGTATGTGGATGTAAATACCGGCCAAAGCAATCCGATTTAAACAACTTTTAAATAATAGAAAACGGGAAAAAAGACTTCGAACCTTCACTATCCGATTTAACCTCTATTCCCTTTATAGTCGCTTTCCTGGTAATTTAATTCGCTTAATTCCGTAGCGTGTATGGGGGTGTATCAAAACAATTTCTCCCGGGCTTTTATAGCCTGACAACGCAAGATTGGTGAATGCTGACTTGTTCTTTTTAGCTTGGCTGATCGTCGCTTTGCTCCTCGGAGTTGCGCTTGGCTGCGTTGAAAAGCCTCGATCTAGCCCCAGCTATACCTGCGTTTTTCGCCCCCGACGCTT
>CAYWHT010000096.1:0-4308 GCA_964458135.1 uncultured Saprospiraceae bacterium
GCTTTGACAGCCCCAAAGTGATGGTGCTGCAACGCCGGGATTGGCTGGAAGGGCGCGCCGAAGAGCATTACCGGGAGGCCGGCGAAAAGATCGGATTCCCGCTCGTCATTCGTCCCGCCCACCAAGGCTCCTCCATCGGAGTATCCATCATCCGGGAGGAGGGTGGGCTGGAAGCCTTCCGGGAGGCCGTAGACGGAGCTTTCTTCCGGGAGATCATCCCCGTAGCGCGCTGGCGCCGGCAAAGTGAGTACGACCGCGTCGATCATATCCGGCTACTGACCGACATCCGCGACGGGCTCGGCTTCCCCCTTGACGCCGCCATCGGCGAAAAGCGGGAGACGATCTACCATCCCGAGCAGTTGTTGCAATTGCTCGATCAGGAAGCCCAGGAAGCCGCAAATACCGATGGCGAATTCGTACTTACCAGCCACCTGGACGAAGAGAAGGTCATCCTGGAAGAATTTATTGACGGCAAGGAGTTTTCCTGTATCGTCATCCGGCTGGAGGACGGGTCGGCCGTCGGGCTGCCTCCTACCGAAATCCGCAAGCAGGAAGCAGTTTTTGACTACCGGGCCAAATACATGCCGGGGCGTTCGCGCAAGGTGACCCCCATCGACTTGCCCGAAGACCAGGTCAACGCCATCCGTTCGGAATGCGAGCGCCTTTTCCGGGAGCTCGATTTTCAGGCTTACGCGCGCATCGACGGCTTTATTACGGCCGACCAAAAGATTTTCCTCAATGACCCGAACACTACTTCGGGCATGTTGCCTTCCTCCTTTTTCTTTCACCAGGCCGCGGAGATCGGGCTCAACCCCTCCCAATTTCTGACCTACATCCTGCGCTGCTCGCTGCAGGAGCGCTGCCGGGAAAATCCCGGGGCCGCCGCTTATCGCACCTTGTTGGCCTTCTTAGACGAACGCATCGAGAAAGTTCAGCGCGACGACCGGAAACGCCGCCGGGTAGCCATCATTCTAGGAGGGTACTCATTTGAACGACATATTTCGGTAGAAAGCGGGCGCAATGTTTTCGAGAAATTATCCAGCGCCCCCGAGTACGAAGCCGTTCCCATTTTCCTGACGGGCGATGCCCAACAGTACCGGCTGCACCAGTTGCCCATCAATCTGTTGCTCAAGGACCACGCCGACGATATCCGGGATAAGATCCTGCACTGGCAACCCCACCCGCTTATCGATTTAATTAAGGCGCAATGCAGCAGCATTACCCAAAAATACGCCTCGGAAAGCGTCATCTTCGCTCCCGAGGAGCTGTCGCTCAACCAATTGCGCGAACGGGTCGACGCGGTGTTCATCGCGCTGCACGGAAGGCCCGGGGAAGACGGTAAGCTGCAAGCGGATCTGGAAGCGGTAGGATTGCCGTATAACGGCTCGGGCGTCGCCTCTTCCCGGGTGACCATCGATAAATACCGTACTTTGCAGACGCTGCGCAAGAACGGTTTTTCCGTCACCGACCAGTTATTGGCCCGCAAAGCGCATTACGAACATGATCCGGAGGGCTTGTACGAAAAAATCGAAAATCATTTCAGTTATCCGCTGGTCGCCAAGCCGGTAGACGACGGTTGCAGTTCAGCCGTACAGGTCATCGACAACCGCCAGGAACTCGAGGCTTACTGCCGGCTGATATTCCGCCCCGAAGGCCACGAGGGGCTGGAAGCCCGCTACGTTCTTCAACTCCGCCCCAAAGAGGAATTTCCGCGCAAGGAACAAGCTCTATTCGAAGCCCTGATCACCAAAGATGGCGCCGACCGCTTCCTGGAAGTTACGGTTGGTCTGCTCACTCACTACCATCCCGACGGTTCGCTGCGCTACGAAGTTTTCGAACCTTCGGAAGCGCTCTCGAGCGGAGAGGTCCTCTCTTTGGAAGAAAAATTTCTCGCCGGCGAAGGGCAGAACATCACGCCCGCAAGATTGAGTGAGGATCCGGAAGCGCAGCGGGAAATCGCAGCGCAAATCAAAGCCGAGGTCGAGCGCGCCGCCCGCATCCTACAGGTGGAAGGGTACGCCCGGATTGACGCTTTCGCCCGCATCTATCAGGACAACAGCGTGGAGACTATTGTCCTGGAAGTAAATTCGCTGCCGGGAATGACCCCTGCAACTTGCATCTTCCACCAGGCCGCCCTCAATGGGTATAAGCCTCACGAATTCATTAATGCAATTCTCGATTTCAGCTTCGAGCGTTCCCGGCCGGTACTATCGGCCGCCGCCACGACCGGCGCCGGCGCCGATGACCACTTAACGCCCGGCAGCTACAACACCAGCCCCCCCGCGGATACCTCCCTGGAGGGCGATTCCACCCAAGCGATGAATCCATCCGATAACTCAAGGGACAATTCCTCGGATCTAGGCAGCAGCCTGACCTACTGGTTGCAGGGACTGCTACAAGCCGTTGCCGGATTTTTGCGTTCCGGCGTATTCTTGCGCAATCTGGCGGTGCTCGCCGGATTTTTAATCCTCTTGTTCATCCTCGTTCGTTGGGCTTTGAGCGCTTACACCCATCACGGAGAAACTTTGCAGGTGCACAATTACATTGGCATGAAGCTGGAAAACGCTAAACAAAAAGCCCGTAGAAGAAGTTTTTCAATAGTAGTTAACGATTCTTTGTGGATTCCCAACCGGAGTCCGGGAGAGGTGATCGAGCAAACGCCCAAACCTCTTGCGCGCGTCAAACAGGGCCGGCGCATCTACCTCGTCGTTACCCGCAGTCAGCCGCCCTTACGCACGCTGCCAAGTTTAGTCGGCAATTACGACTATGAACAGTACAAACGCAAATTGGCCCGCAAGGAAATCGGCGCCCGCGTCCGGGAAAAACAATTCAACAATAAATTGGAAGGAAACACTATCCTTTATTTATTCCACAACGGCAGAAAAATTACGGATGCCGACTTACGACAGGGGGTAAAAGTACCCGCGGGAGACACGCTGGAATTCGTGATCACGGAACGCATGACCAACCGGGTGCGCATTCCGGAAATGACCTGCCGGCGCTTTGAAGAGGCTCAATTTTATTTGGAAAGCGTAGACTTAACGCTGGGGCAGGTATTTGGCAACGTTCGCAACCAAAGTACGGCCTTTGTCTACGATCAAGAGCCGCAGCAAGGAACCATGGCGCCCAAGGGCGCCGCCGTCAACCTTTATTTGCGCCAATCCCGGCCACCGGGATGCCCCGAGGATATTGATCCTTCGGAATTATCCTCCCGGGAATTAGAACCCGATTCCTTGCGTCAGAATTAATGCCGGAAACTTAGGAGCTCTTAAAAGCACTCA
Organism: uncultured Saprospiraceae bacterium; assembly: GCA_964458135.1. Lineage (GTDB taxonomy): Bacteria > Bacteroidota > Bacteroidia > Chitinophagales > Saprospiraceae > CAYWHT01. The sequence continues at coordinate 3,282 of CAYWHT010000096.1, forward strand.
TTATAGTCTGCCAACCCAAAATTTGTGAATGCCGACTTGGCAGGCTACCACATTCATAAAATTAAGGGACTCATGGATATTCACGTTCAGGAATTAAAAGAGAAGTTGGACCGGAAAGAGGGTTTGGTGCTCATCGATGTACGGGAGCCCCACGAACACGAGACCTTTAGTGTTGGCGGGCGGCTCATACCGATGGGCAACTTTCCGGCGGCCGCACAGGAACTGGAAGCGCATAAGGATGATGAAATAGTCGTCTACTGCCGCTCCGGTCGTCGTAGTGCAGCCGTACAGCAAATGTTGGAGGAAGAAGGATTCACCAATGTGCGTAATTTGGCAGGGGGAATGTTAGCCTGGCAAAACGCCTTCGAATCCGAGAAAAAGATTGATTAGTTTTTTTCTTTTACGTAGGCGTCGATGCGGTGTTCGCGTTTGAGTTCTTCGGCTAAAGATTTGGCCGAAGAAAGATTGTCGAACCGATTGACCAGCACGACGGCGTAAGTACCCCGGTCAAAAAGGCTGAGTTCGGTTTCCGGGTATCCTTTTTCCCGCAGACGCCGCACTTCTTTTTCGGCGTTTTCCCGAATGCGATAAGCACCCGCAATTACCATGTAGCGCCCGGCGCTACTGGATGAAGCTCTGTATGCACTTTCCTCATCGGTGGCGCGGCGACTACCTGGAAGCCGATCTTCATTGGAATACCCGGGAATTTCGGTGCTTTCCCTTCCTCCTCCTTTGGGATAGGTCTCTTCTTCGACACCCGCGTAAGTTTCTTCCGTAGTATCGTCATCGTATTCGCTGGTGTTGCGAGGCTGATCGCCGAGGGCGCCGGCATCACCGCTGTCGGTGTAGGGATTTTCGTCTTCAGCGGGCGTTTCGGTTTGGGCGGGCGTTTCGGCGGGCTTACTCCCATTTCCGCTGAATAAATCGGTCGTTTGCACGATCAAAAAGACCAGTGCGGCCAGACAGACCACGACGATGGCAATCGTTACATAATCCAGGTTGGACATCGGCATAATCACTTAGTTTT
>CAYWHT010000096.1:4318-10324 GCA_964458135.1 uncultured Saprospiraceae bacterium
TTAATATTTATAACAAGCTTTTGCGACCCCCGGGTTCTTTACCCGCCTATTTATAGCCTGCCAACCCAAAATTTGTGAATGCTGACCGGGCAGAGCGAGCGCCCTAAAAACGCCGGCTATCGAGTCGGATTTTCAGCCCATCGTAGCCCAGGTCCACCCCTTCCGGCAGGGTGGGATTGATATCAGCGTACCTTCCCATGCGGTGGCTGATGTGGGTAAGGTAGGTTTGCCGGGGTTGCAATTCCCGGATCAGTTCTAGCGCCTGTTCCAGGTTGAGATGGGAGTGGTGGGATTTGTGGTGCAGGGCGCTGAGTATTAATACCTGCAGATTCTTCAATTTTTTCTTTTCTTCGGGCTCGATGCTGCGGATATCGGTCACGTAGGCGATTTCGCCGATTCGAAAGCCGAGCACGGGCATTTTTCCGTGCATCACCCGCACGGGGCTCATGCGCAAGCCGGCCGCTTTGAAGGGGGAGCCGGGATCAATGTGTTGGATGCGCACCATGGGCGCTCCGGGGTAGGGATTTTCGGCGAATATGTAGGCGAAGCGCCGGCGCAATTCCCGGGCGGTGCGGTCCGTAGCGTAAACTGGCATATCCGTCCAGTTCATGAAGTTGAACGGCCGGATGTCATCCAGGCCGATGATGTGATCGTTGTGCTCGTGGGTAATGACAATAGCGTCCAGCTTTTGGGCGCCTTCCCGCAGCATTTGTTGCCGGAAATCCGGACCGCAGTCAATAGCGATCACCTGGTCTGGGGTACGCACTAAGGCAGCCGTTCGGAGTCGGTTGTCACGCGGATCAGAAGAAGTACAAACCGGACATTCGCAGCCGATCACCGGAACCCCCTGAGACGTGCCCGTGCCGAGTAGTGTTAATTCGATTTCGATGACTCCTCTTCTTTATTTTGATTCCACTGGATGATCTGCCGGTACAGTTCGGCCGACTTGTCGCTGAGCCGTTCTTCGGCAATTTCAACCTGGGCGGCAATTTCGAGCAAACAGTTGATCCTGCCCTGCGTTTCGTAAAACTTGTTGATCACTATGATGTTACGGTTCTCGACAATACAGTAGCCCGACTGGAAGTTTCCCTTTTCGTAACGAATGACGTAATCCATTTCCTCGAAAAGGGTTTCCAGTTTCTTGAGGTTGTGTTTGGTGTACTTCAGCATAAATTCAAGGCTAGATGGTGGCGGTTTTCGATCAAATCACCGCATAAATATCGGAATTTCGGCGGAGAATTACCGACCTTCCGGTATTTGTCGGGCAGATGCAACCGGATTTGGATGTTCGGTGGCGTCTTTGCGGCGATCCATTGTTGAACGAAATAACGAATTAATCGGAATGTGGACTAAAATTTTGGGTTGGATATGGGTATTATGCTTTCTCTGGGCCGCATCCTTGCCCACCTCTCTGCACGCCCAGGAACGGCGGTTCAAGGGCGGGGTGGTGGCCGGGATGAACCTCGCTCAAGTCGACGGGGATGATCTGGCGGGCTACAACCAAATCGGCATGAACGCGGGTGGAAGGGTAGCCGCAATTCTTAGCGACCGCTGGCAGCTCAGCCTGGAGTTGCTTTTTTCCCAACAAGGCAGCAGCCGTTCGACTACCGATCCGGTGGCCGCGGCTTTCGAAAAAATCCGTTTAAATTTGGTGGAAGCCCCGGTATTGATTCAGTTTCGGGAGTGGAAGTTTCTCGTCAGCGCCGGGGGCGCCTACGCCCGGCTGATGAGCTTTACCACCGAAGACACTTTCGGAACCGACACCTCGGATCTGCAGCGTTTTAACGAAGATCTATTTTACGCTGTTCTGGGCCTCACCTACCAATTCAACGATCACTTCGGCATCAACCTCAACTGGTCGCGCGCGCTGACCGACATGCAAGCCGAAGGCGCGGGCGGGCGGCTCATCAATCGAAACCTCGCCATCCGGAGCGTTTATATGTTTTGAGTTTAAGCTCTTGAGCGGGAGATACCCAATACCATACTACACGCACCATTTTTACCCGGCCGACGAAGGAGGACGGGCGTCATTTTTACTCAAGCATGCAAAAACATCCACGCTACGGCATCATCGACTTAGGCACCAACACCTTTCATCTATTGATCGCGGAGGCTGCCTCCGACGGAGCGCTCCAGATCCTTTTCCGCAAGCGGGAATTCGTCAAATTAGCCGAGGAAGGCATTCAAATGATCGGGGAGGCACCCTTTCAACGCGGGTTGGAAACGATGAATCGCTTTCGGGAATGGTTAGCCCAATACGGTGTTAAAGACGCCCGGGCGATCGGTACGGCGGCCTTGCGCACCGCCGGCAACGGTGAGGAATTTATCCGGCGGGTAGCCGCTGAAACGGGGATTCAAGTTGAGCTTATCGATGGAGACCGGGAGGCTGCCCTAATTCACCGGGGGGTTGCGCAAGCCGTTCCCTTCGACCGGGAGCGTAAATTGATTATGGATATCGGCGGTGGATCGGTGGAATTTATTATTGCCGATGTGGAGCGGGTGTACTGGGCGGAGAGTTTTCCGCTAGGGGTGGCCGTTCTGTACCGGGATTTTCACCGTGAGGAGCCCATTGCTCCGACCTCCATCGAGCGCCTGCAAGCCTTCCTTACCGAGCAACTCCTTGCCTTGCAAAACGCCCTGGAAAAACTTCCCTGTCGCCAACTCGTCGGCGCCTCGGGCACCTTCGACGTGCTGGAGAACATCTTGGGGGAGCAGGCGGAAGGTAGTCCCCACTATACCCCCATCCCGGTAGCAAAACTGCCGCCGCTGCACCGGAAAATAATACATAGCCGGCGGGAAGAGCGACACCGAATAGAGGGCGTACCCGCCGTCCGGGCCGATATGATTGTCGTCGCCATGATCCTGATCGACCATATCATCCGAATGGCGCATATCCGGGAAATTATCGTATCGAATTTTGCTTTAAAAGAAGGGGTGCTTTATGAGATGATCCGGGCAGCGAGATAAACGCCAGGAGGAAGCAAAGCCCCTTCACCCTTCCTCTTCCCGCTCATCCCCCATTTGGTTGTCCTCGTGCAAGCGATCGAACAACGCGCGGAGCCGGTACATCTCGTCCAGGGTGTCATCGAGATAAAAAGCGATATCCGGAAAGCGGCGCACTTGCTTGCGTACCCGGTAGTACAGGGCTTGTTGCAAGCGCACCTGGTTGTCCTCCATCTCCAAAATGACGGCCTGCTTATTATCCGTATTGTAAACGCTCAAATAAATCTTGGCGAGGTTAAAGTCAGGCGTAATCTTTACGTTCGTTACCGTCACTAAAGCTTCCGTACCGTAAATATAGGCGCCCTCTTGTTGCAGGACCATGCTAAAGTTTCGCTTGATCAATTCTGCAACTTGGTTCTGTCTTACTGATCGCATAATAATAGACTTCCGTTGGTAATCAAATGCTTCAGGCAGGTCTTGTTCCGTTTTTGGGGAAACCATCTCATCCTTGCATTCATCGTTTGCCAACCCAAAATTTGTGAATCCTGACTTGGCAGACCATAATAAGAGCAAAAATAAGGCAAAAAACAAATTCGCCCGCATTCTTAACTATGCCGAGCATCCCAAAGTTTCAACAAATTGTGTATATTGCAACTCCCACCGCCGAACGAATAGCACAATGGCAGCATCCTCTTCCAACATACTGGACAGCCCGATCGAATACTTGAAGGGGGTTGGCCCCAAACGGGGAGCGCTTTTTCAAAAAGAACTCGGCGTCTTCACCTTCGGAGACCTGCTCTTTCAGTTTCCCTTTCGCTACGTTGACAAGACCCGTTTTCATCAAATACGGTCGTTGGCGGATAGCAGCGGGGAAGTACAGCTTCGGGGTATTCTCCGCCGCCTTTCCGTCGTCGGAGAGGGGCGTAAACGCCGGCTGGTCGGTCGCTTTCGCGACGATACGGGGGCGATCGACCTGGTATGGTTTTCGGGAATCCACTGGCTCCAAAAGCAGCTCGTGGTGGGCGGTGAGTATATCGTTTACGGTAGAATCAACGCTTTTCGCAATCAGCTATCCATTCCCCATCCGGAGATGGACCCAGCCAGTGAAGAAAACACCCAGCGAGCGGCTACCTTTGCCCCAGTTTACCCCAGCACCGACAAACTCAACTCCAAAGGATTGGAGATGAAAAACCGGCGCAAGCTCATGACCGCCTTGCTGGAAAAGATTGCCCCCGAAACACTACCCGAAATACTGCCGGATTATTTGCTCAAAAAATTGAAATTTCCCTCCCGTTACGAGGCTATCCGGGCGATCCATTTTCCGCGCGAAGCGGCGGAGTTGCGCGCCGCGAGTCATCGCCTGAAATTCGAAGAATTGTTTTTACTACAAGTCCGATTGCTCAAACGCAAAAAGCACCGCAAACAGGAAGCCGGCTTTGCCTTTCCGCGAGTCGGAGACTATTTCAATACCTTTTACCACGAAAAATTACCTTTCGAGCTCACCGGCGCGCAAAAGCGCGTCCTCAAAGAGATCCGGCGAGATCTGAAAGCGGGTAAGCACATGAATCGCCTGCTGCAGGGCGATGTCGGCAGCGGCAAGACCGTCGTCGGCCTGATGTGCATGCTCATGGCGCTGGATAACGGCTTTCAGGCCTGCCTGATGGCGCCCACCGAAATCCTGGCCCGCCAGCATTATGATTCCATCAGCGGCTACCTGGAGGCCATGGAGGTGCAGGTAGCTTTTCTTTCGGGAAGCATCAAGGGCAAAAAAAGGCAGACCATCCTCGACGACCTGAAGTCCGGTGAAATTGACATCCTCATCGGCACCCACGCCCTCATCGAGCCGTGGGTGGAATTTCGCAACCTCGGCTTCGCCATCACCGATGAGCAACACCGCTTCGGGGTGGCCCAGCGTGGTAAACTCTGGAGTAAAGGGCGCAACTGCCCACCCCACGTACTGGTCATGACCGCTACGCCCATACCCCGCACCCTCGCCATGACCCTCTATGGCGACCTCGACGTCTCCGTCATCGATGAGCTGCCGCCCGGGCGCAAAGCAGTGAAAACGATCCACCGCACCGAAGGGCATCGCGAGCGCGTCATCGCCTTTATGCGTGAGCAAATTGAAACCGGCCGGCAGATTTACGTGGTTTTCCCCCTTATCGAAGAATCCGAAAAATTGGATCTTCAAAACCTGGAAGCCGGGTACGAGGCGCTGTTGCGCGATTTCGCCCCGCCCGAACACCAAATAAGCGTTGTACACGGAAAAATGAAGGCGGCGGATAAAGATTTCGAGATGCAGCGTTTTGTGAACGGAAAAACTCAAATCATGGTGGCCACTACCGTCATCGAGGTGGGCGTCAACGTGCCCAACGCTTCGGTCATGGTCATTGAAAATACGGAGCGTTTCGGCCTTTCGCAACTCCATCAATTGCGGGGAAGGGTGGGACGCGGGGCCGAACAATCCTACTGCATCCTCATGACGGGCTATAAAGTCAGCAACGACAGCAAGCAGCGCATTCAAACGATGGTGCGCACCAACAACGGCTTTGAAATCGCGGAAGCCGACCTCCGCCTGCGGGGGCCGGGCAATATCGAGGGCACCCAGCAAAGTGGCATCCTCAACCTGCAAATTGCTGATCTTGCGCAAGACGGCCGCATCCTGCAAACCGCCCGGGAAATTGCCCACCGCATTCTTGAGGACGACCCGAATCTGCAACGACCGGAACACCAACCGCTGCGGCAACACCTGGATAGTCAGGAGCGGCGTCAACGGGAGTGGAGTAAGATCAGCTGAATGGAGTAGAATCCCACCGGCTGAAGACCGGTGGGTTTTACGCTCCATTATATAAATGGTGGAGTTGTCGGCCAGCGCTTGTTTGTTGGCTTTCGCAGCCCAATTTACTCGAAACCGGACTATGCGGGCTCACGACACTCCATTTGGGCCGGGTGGCCAGACACGCAACACCACACTCAATTCAGACTTCGCACATTACCGCTTCCCGCAATACTCGTGCGCACTTTGGGGTTGCCGCGGTATTTGACGTCGCCGCTACCCGCGAT
>CAYWHT010000097.1:0-9367 GCA_964458135.1 uncultured Saprospiraceae bacterium
GCTTTCATCCCATTGGCTGAAGACCAATGGGTTTTACGCTCAATTATATAAAATTCGGAACACGCCCCTCCGCCGGCCCAGCTCAAAGCAACCCCAATTTCCCCACTTCCTTCCCACAAAGATCCGTACCTTACCCTTCCCAAAATCGCATATCCATGTCCAATACTGATATCTTGCGGCCCCAGGCCGAGGATGCCTACGCCGCCGACTTGAAAGCCATCGAACGGGTGGATGAACGCCCGCGGCCAACCAACTGGAAATTATCGCCCTGGGGAGTGGTTACCTATTTGTTGGGGGGTAAGCTGGAAGACGGCACGACCATCGAGCCCAAGTACTATGGCGACCGGCGCTTGATCGAGCTGGCCGTTTCCACGCTAGTCACCGACCGGGCGCTGATGCTGGCGGGCATTCCCGGCACCGCCAAGACCTGGGTCTCCGAACACCTGGCGGCCGCCATCTCCGGGGATTCAACCCTGCTGGTGCAGGGATCGGCCGGCTTGGGGGAGGAGGCGCTGCGCTACGGCTGGAATTACGCGCAGTTGCTGGCGGAAGGCCCTTCGGAAAAGGCGATCGTGCCCAGCCCGATCCTGCAGGCGATGCGCCATGGGAAGCTCGCCCGCCTGGAAGAGCTCACCCGCATCCCTTCCGATGTGCAGGACACCCTCATCACCGTGCTCTCCGAAAAGATCATGCCCATTCCCGAACTCAACCGGGAAATACAAGCCACCCGCGGCTTCAACCTCATCGCCACGGCCAACGATCGCGACAAGGGCGTCAACGAGCTATCGAGCGCCCTGCGCCGCCGCTTTAATACGGTGGTGATGCCCTTGCCCGCCACCCTGGATCAGGAGGTCAAGATCGTCAAAAACCGGGTGGAGCAACTGGGCCGCAGCCTCGAACTGCCGGAACGATCGGCGCCCCTGGAGGAAATTCAACGGCTCGTCACCATTTTCCGCGAGTTGCGCAGCGGGCAGACGACCGACGGGCGCACCAAACTCAAATCGCCCAGTAGCACCCTCAGCACGGCTGAGGCCATCTCCGTCATCAATAGCGGGCAGGCCCTGGCGGTGCACTTTGGCGACGGCGCCGTCAAAGCCCAGGACATCGCCGCCAGCCTGACCGGCGCCATCGTCAAAGACCGTAACCAGGATCAGACCGCCTGGCTGGAATACCTCGAAACGGTGATTCGCGACCGGCAGGAATGGCAAGACCTCTACCGCGCCTGTAAAGATTTACTCTAAAAACGGCTTTATGCTTCGCGTCTACGGCATCCGACACCATGGCCCCGGATCGGCCAAACGCCTGCGCAAAGCGCTGCAGGACCAACATCCCGACATCGTATTGGTGGAGGCGCCCGCCGAGGCGGAGACCGCTTTCCGCTACGTGGGGGAAGAAGACCTCACGCCGCCCGTATCCATCCTGGTATACGACCCCAAAGATTTGCAACAGGCCGCTTACCTACCCTTCGCCCGCTTCTCCCCGGAATGGCAGGCGGCTCTTTACGCCAATCGCCGCGGCATCCCGCTGCGCCCTTGTGATTTACCCATGGGCATCGGTTTTGGTTTACAGCAACCGGAGCGGGCGCCCGATCTCTGGCGACTGGATGAGGAAGAACGCCGGTTGCAGCTGGACCCCTTGGGTTTTCTGGCGCGGCTGGCGGGCTACTCCGATTCCGAGCGCTGGTGGGAAGTCACCTTCGAGCAGGATGAGGACGAAGCCGAAGTATTCCGGCTCATCCTGGAGATGATGCAACACCTGCGGCGCGAAACCGACCGCAACGAGACCGAGGAGACCTTGCTGCGGGAAGCCCACATGCGCAAAATTATCCGCAAAACGGTTAAGGAAGGCTACCAGAACATTGCGGTCATTTGCGGCGCCTGGCACGCGCCGGTGCTGCACGATTACGAAAAATTCACCCAGAAAGCCGACAACCAACGCCTGCGGGGATTGAAAAAAGACAAGCTCAAAGCCACCTGGATTCCCTGGAGTTACGACCGCCTGGCCCGGCAGAGCGGGTACGCGGCGGGGGTCATTTCGCCGGCTTGGTACGACTTGCTGTTCAGCAACCGCAAGGAGGTGAGTGCGCGCTGGATGAGCAAGGCTGCCCGCCTGATGCGCCGGCACAATCTCGACGCCTCCACGCTGCACGCGATGGAGGCCGTGCGCCTGGCGGAGACGCTGGCCGGGCTGCGAGGTAAATCCATTGCGGGAATCGACGAATTGCGGGAGGCGGCCCTCAGCGTATTTTGCGAAGGCCAGAGCCGGCGGCTGGCGCTGGTCGAAGAACAGCTCATCATCGGGGGTGTAACCGGAAAGGTGCCCAATGATATCCCGCTCATTCCCCTGCAACAGGATCTGGAAAAACAGATCAAAGCCGCCCGGCTGACCAAGGAAAAGCAGACGACCGAACAACTCACCAAGACGCTGGATCTGCGCAAGCCCGCCAACCTGAAAGCCAGTCGATTGCTGCACCGGCTCAACGCACTGGACATTCCCTGGGGTGCGCTGCGCGAAGCCTCCGAAACCAGCCTGGGCGGTTTTCAAGAAACCTGGAGATTGAAGTGGAAGGCCGACTTCGCCATTCGCATAATCCAGGCGGGCGGCTGGGGCAATACGGTGGCCGAAGCGGCCTTGCAAAAGTTGATCCGCCAGGGTAGCGAAGCCGAAGACCTGGCCGGGCTTAGCCGGCTGATGCAGGCCGCCCTGCAGGCCGACCTGCCGGGCGCCGTCGCCACCATCAGTAAATATCTGGAGGAAAAGGCCGCCCTCGATCGCGATGTACTGGAATTATTGGAAATCATCCCCCTGCTGGTGCGCATCATTCGCTACGGCGACACCCGGCAAACGGACACCTTTTCCGTACAGCACATCCTGGAGCAAGTCGCACCCCGCGTATGCGTGGGCCTGCCGCGTATTTGCCTGGGCATACAGGAGGAGTTGGCCCGCAGCGTTTTCGATCACCTGATCGCCGCCCACCACCATCTGTTGTTGCTCAACCGGGAGGAATTTGTCAGCGACTGGCTGGGCGCGCTCGACCAAATCGCGCAACTGGAAACCACCCACCCCCTCTTGCGGGGCGGCTGTGTGCGCATCCTCTTTGACAAGGCGGTATGGACCTCCGAGCATACCCGCAGGAGCACCTATCACGCCCTTTCCCGCGCCAACGAGCCCACCGACGCGGCGGCCTGGCTGGAAGGGTTCCTCCACGGCAGCGGACAGATGCTCCTCCACCAGGGCGATCTCTGGAAGCTAATCGATGAATGGGTAGATCAACTGGAATGGGAAACGTTTCAAAATACCCTGCCTATCCTGCGGCGTATCTTTGCCCGCTTTTCCGAAACCGAGAAAACTAAAATGCTCGAACTGGCCCGCTTTGGCCCGCCGGAGCCGGCGGGCGCCGGTATGTCCGATCAATACAATCCCGAGCGGGCGCGCAAGATGTACCCCACCCTGAAATTGCTGTTGGCGCTAGAACCAGATTTAAAAAGCTCTTAACCTCCTTTTAATTTCCAGTTTAAAAAATTAAGTGACTTTTGTAAACGTAAACGTTGATTTCTTGCTGTCATCTTCTCTCACGATGTCAAATCTTTCCTGCAATCTAAAGTCGCTTTCATGCCAGGGTTGTGTCTCTCAAACACAACGCTGGCACTTTTTTTTGGCGTGTTGAGTGGTTGGGTTTCCGCAGGTAAAATTAATCCATATTTAATGCGTCTTTAAGCTGCAGTTCACGGCTGTTGGTGACCTTCACACCCATTATATCCTATACTGTAGCCCTTTATATGATGGCTGTGCCCGTGATGCATAGCCTTTTTTTATGCCTGGTTCTCATCGGCATTGCGCTCTCCCGCTTCGGGATCGACTTCTTCGCCGGCTTCGGGACCGTCGGCTTCTTCGTTGGGATTTTCATCTTCGGAATGGATAGGCCGGGCGGATTTCTCCAGCCAGAAGTTGTTGGGGCCGATGCCAGGGGTGATAAGGACTTGGTTGGAATTGATCAATTCGAGCATGGCCAGGAAGGTGACGATGGCGTGGATGCGATTTTCGCAGCCGCCGAATACATCGGAAAAGGTAGCTGCAGCGCCGTTCTCTACGCATTGCAGGATGTGGTCCTGTTGCTCTTCGATGGAGTAGTTCCATCGGATGATGCGGTGTACGGACTTGGGATGCGCGTATTCGTAGCGCTCAACGACCCGTTGAAAGGCGCGTAGGAGTTTGTAAAGGGTCAGGTCTTCGAGTTCGGCATCCACCAGGGCGGTTTCCGCAATTTGGCGGAGATCGCGGGATACGTTGCCGCGGAGGTTCCGGTTGCTGCGCTGCGACTCCATCCGGCGCATATCCTCAAGGATACTTTTGTATTTTTTATATTCAAGAAGGCGTTGTACGAGCTCTTCGCGAGGATCGATTTCGTTGCCCTCTTCGTCGACCGGTTTGCGGGGAAGCAGTATTTTCGCCTTGATCCGGCATAGCGTAGCCGCCACCAGAATGAACTCACTGGCCAAATCGATATTCATTTGCTCCATCTGGTGCATGTAGTCCAGAAAATCATCCGTTATTTTCGCGATGGGGATATCGTGGATATCTAATTCATCGCGCTCGATGAAGAAAAGCAAAAGGTCAAAAGGCCCTTCAAATTGAGGGAGTTTTATCGTGTAAGTAACGCTCATCAATGCGTATTTACGCAAATATAATTAATCAACAAGGAGACCGCCGATTTTCTTATTAACATATTAACATGGCCAATTCAACAAATCGTGGAAAACTCTTCCTTATTCCCGCGCCCTTAGGGCCGGATAGTTCCCATACCTTGCCGGCTTACGTCATCGATATCATCCACCGGCTGGATATATTCATTGTAGAGCGGGCGAAAACGGCGCGGCACTTTATCAAATCCACCCAACCGCCACGCTCGCTGAGCGAACTCACGCTGTACGAGCTCAACAAACGCACCCCGCCGGAAGAAATCCCGCACTTCCTCGAAGCCACGGAGGCCGGTATCGATATTGGTTTGTTATCGGAAGCGGGAGCGCCTGCGGTGGCCGATCCGGGAAGTATTCTGGTGCGTTACGCCTACGACCGGAATATAGAAGTGGTTCCCCTGGTCGGTCCCTCGTCCATTCTACTGGCGCTTATGGCTTCGGGCCTAAACGGGCAGCTATTCTGTTTTCACGGTTACCTTTCCAATAAGCGGCCCCAGCTACAAAAAGACCTGCGGCGGCTCGAACAACAATCGGCCACCCACCATCAAACCCAGATCTTCATCGAGACGCCCTACCGCAACCAGCAACTCATCGAAATGGCGTTCAACACTTTAATCCTCAACACCCAATTCTGCATCGCGGCCGATCTCACGCTTCCCGACGAATATATCCACACCCGCAGCATCGCCGAATGGCGGCGCGATCCCCCCCCTGATTTGCACAAGCGGCCGGCGGTGTTTTTATTGCATGCTGGGCGGTTGGCGGTGGAGGTTGGGGAGTTTAAGTAGCTGTGTGGCTTTGTTGGGAAATCTATGAAGGAGGAGGGAATGCCAACCCGGATAGACTGCGAATGGCTTGGCTTAGCTGTTTCCGGGTAGGGCCTCGCAGTTCGGCCGGAATGGCTGCCTAACTGCCGGGGGGCAGCCTCTTGATCAATTTCTCGTATCCACGCCCCAGGCCAGCTTGGTTCGTATAGTGTCCATGAAGCCGATATCCTGGAGGGTGACCAGCTTGATGGTGAAGTCGTTTTTCCGGACGGCCAATTGGTGGGCGGAGGTGATGGTTTCGAAGCGGGAATCGAGGGTGCAGAGGAAGTTTTCGGTGCGGCCTTCCACTTCGAAAGAGATGACGGAATCGTCGGAGATGACCACGGGGCGCACGTTGAGGTTGTGGGGAGCTACCGGGGTGATGACGAAATTGCCGGAATGCGGAAAGATGATGGGGCCGCCGCAGCTGAGGGAATAGCCGGTAGAGCCCGTCGGGGTGGAGATGATGATGCCGTCGGCCCAGTAAGAGTTGAGGTAGCCGCCGTTGATGTAGGTATGGATGGTGATCATGGAAGAGGTGTCGCGCTTCAGCAGGGTGCAATCGTTAAGGGCGAAGCGAACATCGCCGAAGAGCGGCAGATTGGATTCCAGGAATAACAGGCGGCGCTCATCGATGGCGAAGCGGCCTTTTTTGAGCAAGCATATGGCCTCGCGGATGCGTTTTTTCTCGATGCCCGCCAGAAACCCCAGACGCCCGAGGTTGATGCCCACGATGGGCACGTCGCTGTCTCGCACGTGGGTGATGGCGCCCAGGATGGTGCCGTCGCCGCCCAGGGTGATGATGAAATCAAATTTTTCGACATTGAAATCGACATAGCCTTCAAAAACGCCGACATGGCCCGGAAAGCGGATCTTATCTTTCAACTGCTCCAGATAAGGACCGTAAACGCAAGCGTGAATTCCTTCTTCGTGCAAGGCGTTAAAAAGGTTTTGTACATGGGGTATGTCTTTGCTTTTCAGTAACTTACTGTAGATGACCACTTGCATCGAAAATGGGTTTGGTCTGTGGCGGGTAAACGATCAAATATTCAGCTCTAAATGTAAAAATAAGCCATTTTCAAGCAAATGGTTAAAGCTATATTCGATCCGCACCACCTTGTCGTAGTAAAAAATGAAATCGATGCCTAGTCCGCCACCCCATAACCAGCTATTAGTCAGGGGGTTATTCTGCCGGGCGTAGGGCCCGTTGACGTAGCCGGTATCGTTGTTGAGCGTCAGGAAAACTTTTACCGGCAATCGCCGGAATTGCGGGATAGGCATGATCCGACCGAAGTCAAAGCTTTTTTCCCACAACAAGTAGCGCAAGCTCGTTTTCATCAGCACCATGTCGAGGCCGTCCATAACGTAATACTCAAAGCCACGGAGCGTATTGACCGTGCTGAATCCCATGGCCCGGTTGGCGTTATAGGGTTGCGCTTCGCGAATCAGGGACACCTTGCCTTTCGTCATCAACCCAAAACTCCAGCGCGGGCGAAAGCGGAAATAGCGATCGTAGCGGGCGGTCATTTCCAGGGCGTTGCGATCGTCAAATAAGCCCAATCCGTGCTTTTGCAGGGTAAAGTGAAAAAAGTCGCCATCTAGGGGATAGGGCCGGATATCGCGATTATCGTAGGTATATAGGTAGGCGAGGCTGAAATAGCGCTGTAGCTGCCGGCCGTTTAGGAAAAAACCGGGATTGAGTTCGCCGGCAATTTCGTCATTGATGCGGTTTTGGCGGTAGGCGCCGACCAATTGGTGCCGGGTGCGCAGGCCGGGCCGGATGACCAGGCCGGTCTGCGCCCGGAAGCGCTGGTAGATGAAGCGGTCGTCGTTGCGAAAAAATTCCTGTTTGTTATCCAGGGTGAGGTAGTTGACCTCTTTATTGCGATTGTAGGCCACATCCCAGAATAGCCCTATGGTCTGTTCATCATTGATGTAGGGAATTTCGTAAGCGAGGCTGTAATGGCGGGTGAAGCCGTATTTAACGGCGAATTGGAGTTTGTCGCGCTGTCCCGTAGTATTCAGATGGGTAAAGTCAATGCCGTAATTCAGGCGATTGAGCGAATGGCCGTACTCCACCCACCATACGTTGAAATTGCGATCGGCCAGTTCCAGAACGGGGATGGGATACAGATACCAGGTTTCCTTGACCGCCACTTCCAGGCTGACTTCCCGCGTAGCCCCCTTCCATTGTTGGTAAGTAATATCTACTGCATTGAAAAGGCCGGTATTCATGACGAGTTGTTCGCTGCGGCGGAGTTTGTCGGGCAGTTCCTCCAGAAGGATGCTGTCGCCGGGCTGGAAAGTCAACTCCCGGAGAATGATGGCCGTCCGGGTTTTTTGGTTGCCCTGAACCTCAACGTCTTTGATGTAAACTTTCTCGGAAGCAGTTGCCAGTTGCGCCGCCGACCATGGGGGGAGCGCAAAAAGCGCACCAAGACTCAGCCACAAAATCATTACCCAATCAGATCGCCCTCTCGGGATGTCGAAAGCGGTATGCATACCACGCGTTTTGGAAAAATGCCGGATAGGTTATGAACGCATAATTGGCGTTTTTCGGTTACGTCAACCTGCCTTTTGACAAAGATAAGCAATAATGCCGCGGATAGAATGGGAGGAGGCCGGCCCTTTTTGGGCTGTGTTTTTACCGGTTGCCACCGGAGTTTAGACGTTGAGGTAAGTCATTAGCGCGTCGTAACGCTCCTTTAAGGCATCCAGGTATTCGCCCTCGTTGAAGCTGGCCTTGATCGCGTAGTCGTAGCGATCGAAGTTAGCGATGATGTGCTGAATATTTTGGCGGTTGATCTTGATGGTCACATCGATTTGGGCCGACTCGGTATTGGAAGTGACGAAAGCGCTGATGACCAGGGCGTTTTCCATTTCCACGATACGGGAAATTTCGGATAGCGAGTAGTTTCGTTTGCTGACCTCGATAACCAAGATACTACCTGGCTCGGAAAAGGAAGCCGTGCGGGCAAAGTAGTGCAGGACGTCCTCTTGGGTGACCACGCCTACGTAGTTGTCCTCTTCGTCGACTACCGGCACTACGGTCAGCCGGTAATCCGCCATCAGGCGCAGGATTTCGTAGATATGATCTTGCCCCTTGACGAAAGGACGGCGCAGGGACAGGCTATAAGAGCCGATTGCTTCTTGGGCGTCGTACTCCAGGATATCATCTTCGGAAATCAGGCCCAGCAGCTGCTGGTTATTGACGATGGGAAGATGGCGGACGTAAAAGTCACTCATCATTCCCAGGGCTTCTTCACCGACATCGGAAGTGCGCAGGGGGATTATTACGTTAGACACAATAGACTCAGCAACCATCAGAACCTTTTTTAATAAAACGATTATTATCCCGCAGAAGTTAGCAGACCGAAAGTTAAATAAATGTTTGCAAGGATAGTTCACCAAAATTGGTCATTGACCTAACAAGCTCTTACTTTACCGACAGGTCGGTTACTTATTGTCGTCTAACAGTTTTTGCTTTTGCGCCGCAAATTCTTCCTCGGTTAGCAAGCCTTTCTCTTTGAGGTCTCCCAAACGCTTTAATTGCTCCAATAGATTGGATGATGCTTCCATATCGCTTTCTTCGGGATCATTCAATCTTTGAACCAGCCGGTATCCGTTTTCTTTGAAAGTTTCGTATTCATCCTGGATGCGCAAGTAGGCCAGGGCGTCGTGGTTTTGGATGCGCTCAAAGTCATCGAAGCCCAGGCCAACCGCTTTATCGAGGTGATACAGCGATTTTTCGGTATTTTCATTGAGGGAGTAAGCACAGGCCAGGTTAAAGTGAAGGGCTACGTCTTTATCGTCAATTGTCAGGGCCTTTTGGAAGTCGGCGATGGCGCCGTCGTAGTCGTAATC
>CAYWHT010000097.1:9377-10319 GCA_964458135.1 uncultured Saprospiraceae bacterium
GTCGTAATCCTTGTATTTCTTGATGCCGGAATTTTTGAGCTCGCTGAGCTCCTGCTGTTTGAGGCGTTCGGATCGTTTGGCGGGGGTGTGCTGCCGCGGAACGCGATGCTCGCGCCGGCGGCGGCGCATCTCTTCGCGGCGCTCCCAGCCTTGCCGGCGCGCGCCCTCCCGCCCGGATGGCGATTCTCCGCGGCGCTCGGCCCGGAAATATTGGCGGTTGTATTTGATGTCGAAAGTATCCTGTTCCATGGAAAAGAAAACGATGGCGTCAATGATACCCAGTATGACCGATATCATGGAAACGGATAAGATGACGTACAGAATCCCCAAGCCCACTTGCCCTAAATAGAAGCGGTGAACACCAATCCAGCCCAAAAAGAGGGCCAGAATACCGGCTACATTTTTATCTTTCATCCCTTGTGTTTGAATCCCAATACTTAAACGGCTACCAACGTGAATCGGTTGTCCGAAGGTTTTGAATATCTTCAAATTGAAAGATAATCGCAATAAATGGCAAAACCAATCGATCAACCCCCAGCACGATTAGACGGAACCGGCGGGCGGGGTCAAAAGATCCTGCAAGTCAACAGGGTGAAGTCGTCCGGGTAATTGGCCTCGCCTTTGAACTGTTCGATGCGTTCCATCAGGCCCGCATTGAAGTCGCTAGCTGGGAGCCGGTAGTTTTCGAGGGCAAAATCCTGGACCATTTTTTCGTTGAGGAATTCGCCATCGTCATTGGTCAGATCGGTAAGCCCGTCGGTAAACGAAAAGATAATGGCCTCATCCTCGATTTTCTGAACGCCGACTTCCAGTTCGGGGAGTTCCTGGAAAGATCCCAGGATGGTGCAGCCTTTGTCCAGGGGCGTGATCTTATTCTGGCAAACTAAAAGCGGCGGGTTATGGCCCGCATTGATATACTGCAGCCGGCGCTCGTTAATATCG
>CAYWHT010000098.1:0-10296 GCA_964458135.1 uncultured Saprospiraceae bacterium
TTCGCCAAAATACCCATCCCAAAACATCAAAGAACTTATTACACAGTGTACTAGCAGCTTGACATTCACCGTACTTAACGCTAAATTATTAGCAGGCCTTAACCCGTAATCGATAATAGCCCGTATGTTTGATGACTTTTTTACACACCAGGGATTTGATGACGATGGCGATTTTTTGCCCCTCATGTCCATCGACGAAGAGCAGGAACCCAGTGGAAATGAATCCATTCCCGACATATTACCCGTATTGGCCCTCAAAAACACCGTTCTCTTTCCGGGCATCGTCATTCCCATTACGGTAGGCCGGGATAAATCAATACGGGCGATCAATAAAGCCTACGAGGATGACCGCTACGTAGCGGTTCTTTCCCAGAAAGATAGCCAGGAAGAAGATCCCAACTCGCAAGATCTTTTTCAGGTGGGAACCGTCGCCCGCATACTTAAACTCCTGAAAATGCCGGATGGCACCATCACGGCAATCCTACAGGGGCGCAGGCGTTTCACCCTGGAGGAAATGTCGCGCACCGATCCCTATCTGGAAGGGCATATCCGGTTATTGGAATACGAATGGCCCGACAATCAGCTCGAACTCGACGCCCTGGTCTCCTCCATCACCGACCTCGCCAAGCAAATTATCGAGCTTTCCCCCAACGTGCCCTCTGAGGCGCTCGTCATGCTGAAGAACATCAACAATCAGCACTTCCTCATTAATTTCATTGCCTCCAATGTAAGCTCCAAAATCAAGGTGAAGCAGGAGCTGCTGGAAATGAACGATCTGGTGCAAAAAGGCAAACGCCTGCTCGAAGAACTCAACGGAGAGCTGCAACTCCTGGAATTAAAAGATCAGATCGAAAATAAGGTGCGCGGGGATATCGAAAAGCAACAACGGGATTACTTCCTCAATCAACAACTCAAAACCATTCAGGAAGAGCTCGGACAAAACCCCCAGGAAGAAGAAATCCAGAAACTCCTGGAACGCGCCAAAAACAAAGCCTGGCCGAAAGAAGTCGATTACAACTTCCACAAAGAAGTCAATAAACTAAAACGAATCAACCCGCAAGTCGCCGAGTATTCCATTCAGCTCAACTACCTCGAATTGCTGCTCGATTTGCCGTGGGAGGAACATACCCAGGATAACTTTGACCTCAACAAGGTTAAAAAGGTACTGGATAAAGACCACTTCGGCCTGGAAAAAGTCAAAGAGCGCATTCTCGAACACCTGGCCGTACTCAAATTGAAGGGCGACATGAAAGCCCCCATCCTCTGTCTGGTAGGCCCTCCTGGCGTGGGCAAAACCTCGCTCGGGCGCTCAATCGCCAAAGCGCTCAACCGCAATTTCGTGCGTATGTCCCTGGGTGGCTTGCACGACGAGTCCGAAATCCGCGGCCATCGCAAGACCTACATCGGCGCCATGCCCGGTCGCATCATCCAGTCGATTAAGCGGGCCGGCTCTTCCAATCCAGTTTTTATTCTGGACGAAATCGACAAGGTGGGCAAAGACTTTCGGGGCGACCCTTCGTCGGCTTTGCTGGAAGTCCTGGACCCCGAGCAAAATTCCACTTTTTACGATAATTATCTGGAACAGGAATACGACCTCTCCAAAGTGCTCTTCATCGCTACCGCCAACTCCATGGCTTCCATTCAGCCGGCCTTGCTCGACCGCATGGAAATCATTGAGATTAGCGGATACTCCACCGAAGAGAAAATAGAAATCGCCAAACGGCATTTGATTCCGCAGCAGCGTAAAGAACATGGCTTGCAAGCCAAAGATGTCAAATTGCGGGCCAACGTGTTGCGCCGCATTATCGAAGAATATACCCGGGAGTCGGGGGTGCGTTCGCTCAACCGGGAAATTGCGGGCGTCATGCGGCACATCGCCAAACACGTCGCCATGGAAAACGAATACGAGATCAGCGTTAAAGCCGAAGAACTCCGCAAAATACTGGGTCCTACCCGGTATTCCACCGATCTATACCAGAAAATCGAAGTGCCCGGGGTAGCCATCGGGCTGGCCTGGACGCAAGTGGGCGGCGACATTCTGTTCGTGGAATCCAGCCTGAGCAAAGGCGGTGGAAAGCTCATCCTGACGGGCAACCTGGGCGATGTCATGAAAGAATCCGCCTCCACCGCCCTCAGCTTCATTAAAGCCCACAGCGAATCCCTGGGCATCCAGCCGGAGAATTTCGAAAAGCACGATATCCACCTCCACGTGCCGGAAGGCGCCATCCCCAAAGACGGCCCCTCGGCGGGCATCACCATGCTCACCGCCCTGACTTCCGCCTTCACCAACCGCAAAGTCAAACCCTACCTGGCCATGACCGGTGAAATCACGCTGCGCGGAAAAGTCCTGCCCGTAGGCGGCATCAAGGAAAAAATACTGGCGGCAAAAAGAGCGGGCATGAAGACCGTCGTCCTGGCCCGCGAAAATGAAAAACACGTCGGAGAAATCAATCCGGATTACATTAAGGGCTTGCAATTCCACTACGTGAATCGCATGCAGGAGGTCATCGACCTTTCCCTGAATTGACCGGCGATAGCAGCCCGGCAAGTTAATCCGGGTTAAATCTTTGTTAAGCCGCCGCATCAAACCGCCGCCCGCCAATTAAAATCGGTTGTAATAAAGTGATTATTTTTGCGCAACAAATGCTTGCTTCTTAACCAGCAACCAAATTAAAAGTACGCCATCAAACCTTTGGCAAATTCGCGTAGTCTTAATAATATAAATACATTCCCTATGAAGTTGAAGTTAGTCATCACGGTCCTATTTGTTATCTCCGCCATCGGGGGATTATTCGCGCAAACCGATGCTGCCCAGGATACCAATCTGGTTCAGTTTTCCGGGATGGTGCTCGATGGCAGCACCGAAGAACTTTACCCGGTCCCTTACACCAACATCCTGGTTAAAGGGGAAGGACGGGGCACCTACTCCGACTTCAAAGGCTTTTTCTCAATCGTCGTTCGCAAGGGCGACGTCATTATCTTCTCCGCCGTAGGCTACAAAACCGTGGAGTACAAAATACCCGAAGATCTCGACGACAACCGCTACTCCATCGTGCAACTGATGACTCAGGACACAATCAACCTTCCAGAAACGGTGGTCTTTCCCTGGCCCAGCCGCGAACACTTCAAACTGGAATTTCTCGCCATGGATGTCACCCCCGAATTACAAAAACGCGCCGCCGAAAACCTCAATGAGGAAGCGCTGCGCCGGGCCCGGGCCAACTTACCCACCGACGGCCGGGAAAACGCCGATTTCTACCTGCGCCAACAGGCTCGTGAATACTACAGCATCGGTCAGCAACCCCCGATGAACATCTTTAATCCGGTGGCCTGGAAAAAATTCTTTGACGCCTGGAAAGAGGGGGACTTTAAGAAGAAAAAGGACGATAATCGCTAAGCCTACAATTCCTTGCGCTGGTATTCCGCGTAAAACCAAAAGGGCGGCGATAAGGAAATATCGTCTCCCTGGTAATATCCGTAACCTATAATTCGGTAGGTATTTTCCCTGACGGTTTCCCGAAAGTATTCCACTTTTTGCGGGTCCTCCTCATTGCGATACCAGATAATGGTATGTGCTCCCTGCTTCTTTCCCCGGTGAATGACCGTCTCGTCTGGTTTGCGCACCACACACCACATGGCGCCGTTTTGCACCTTATTGACGCCCCGGCTCTCGATGGTCGTGTCGCGCTGCGGATAGTAATCCCGGATGCGCACGCGCTGGAAGTAGGGCGTAATGGATTCGTATCGCTGTTCTACTAAAAGGCTATCGGAGCGCACCAGGGAGGAGCGTTCCAAGAGACTGCTGTCCAATGGGATCAGCTCTAACTGCTCCCGGTCAACTGGCGCAGTATCCCGGTAGATGTAAAAAGTTCCCTCCCAAAGACCGTCCAGTGATCGATACACATTGGCAAACGGCTTATCAGAAGGATGCACTTCCGGTATCTTCTCGATATTATCAATGGGCACTTCTTGTTGCTCGCAGGCTAGCGCCAAGCCCATCAGCATTACAGAATAAAGCAAATATTTCATGACTGGAATAATTTTCGGCCCCAAACCAACACCTGGAAGCCGTAGATGCCGAGCCAGTAAACTAAAGCAGCAAAGGAAAGAATACCAAGGGCCGTATAAGGTTTGACTGATTGCAGATTGATATTCAGAAATTCATAACTCACAAAATCTCCCACTACAAAAATGGCGTGAATGGTAAAAAGAATAAACAGCACCTGCAATAGCTTGCGGTGATACACCACTTTTTTTGCCTCTCCTCGCTTGCGCACTTGCTTCCATTTTTGCTTGACGTAACGGTAGGCAAAATAAAGGTACGCATAGAAAGTAGTTAGATAGAAGAATTGCTCCAAGCCGCCAAAAAAAGGATTGTAAAAAGGGCGCTGCCCCAGCTTGGTCTTATACTCCACCGCGGTAAAGAACACAATGACGAAAAACAAAAACTGGGTTACCGGGAGGATGAAGTGTTTGAGATCCGTCCAGCGCAGGCGGTATTCCGGATACAGATTCAGTTTTACATGAAAAAATAGTAGGGTGGGAAAAGATAGCGTATAGTAAACCGGCAGAAAATACCAGCGAGGATGTTGGGAAAAAAAATTGGTGATGGAAAGGATGTGGTGAAAAAGCGTCAATCCGAAAGCCAGTAATAACAATCCGTAGAAGATATTAGCCCGTTTGCCCCCCGAGCGTTTTAGAAAGAACAGCGAGCCAATACCCATAGCTTGCAGCACCCCGATGACTAGTACAAAAAGCAAGAGGTAGTAAAAAACGCTGTGATCATCAGGTAGTTTAAGTCGATTCATAAAAGGTGCGGGCAATAATTAAACCTGTCTAGCTAATGTAAAAATACAAAATCGCGAAGAGCTTTGTGGTTTTTTTGATAGGCTTGAGGCCTTTGTTTCATGGGCGCTCCACCAAAATTGTCGGGACTCAACAATTCAACCATCTGAATGTTAAGGTATTGATTTCTGTAGAAAACAATTTATTCGTCGTACTTTTGCGCAATTCGACTTACTAGTTTAAACAAACTTATGGATATGAGTCACACAACTACTCCAAAGCAGCCGACCTACCCCCAGGTAGCGCGAAAGTTGCTTTCCTTCCCTTTATTGATTCTGTTAATGCTCGGTTTCACGAGCGCCACGGTGGCTCAGGAGCGTACGGTCACGGGAACCGTAACCGATACCGATGGCCAACCGCTCATCAGTGCCAACGTACTCGTTAAAGGCACCAGCCGTGGTACAGTAACCGATTTCAACGGCGAGTTTGAACTGACGGTACAGCCGGAAGACGAAATTCTGATTTTTTCCTACGTTGGTTTCGGCACAAAAGAATTTGAGATTGGCGATCAATCGGAATTCAATGTATCCCTCAGTGAACAAGTCGCGCTCAGCGAAGTGGTCGTCACCGCCCTGGGCGTAGAACGCGATGAAAAATCGCTGGGTTATTCCGTACAGAAGCTGGACAACGAAAAGATCAGTTCAGTACAGGCCACCAATGCGGTGAATAACCTGACCGGTAAGGTTTCCGGTGTGAATATCGTCGGTGGCGCGGCCGGTCCCTCGGCTTCCGCCAATGTGACCATTCGCGGAGCGACCTCGCTGACCGGCAACAACCAGGCCTTGTTTGTCGTCAACGGCATGCCGATTACGAATAACCTGTTTAGCCCCGGCGACGGCATCAACGGCTCCACGACGATTGACTTCGGTAACGCCGCACAGATCCTCAACCCGGCCGATATCGAGTCGGTATCCGTACTCAAAGGCGCTTCCGCCGCCGCCCTCTACGGTACGCGTGCTTCTAACGGTGTAATCCTGATCACGACCAAAACCGGAGAAGGCTCCGAAGGATGGGGCGTTAGCATGAATACCAACACCACCGTGGAGCGCCTACTCCGCATGCCCGACTTCCAAAACACCTACGGTTTCGGTGGTCGCGGCAAGTATAGCTACAACGACGGCACCACTTACACCGGCGATTTCTTCGACGCCTTCGGCGAAAACTGGGGCCCCCGCATGGACGGCACGCCCATTAAGCAGTGGAACTCCGGCGGCGAGCCCGTACCCTACACGCCGGCCCCCGACAACGTGGAAAACTTCTTCCGCACGGGTGTTACCTCCATCAACAATGTAGCGCTTTCTAATTCTTCCGAAAACGGCGACTTCCGTCTGTCTTTCACCAATACCCAACTGCAGGGCATCGTACCCAACACCAATCTGCAGCGGAATAATATTTTCGCCAGTATGGGACAGCGGTTGTTCGACGAGAAGCTGGACGTACGGGCTAACATCACCTACCACCGCAGCGGTTCCGACAACGTGCCGAACGCCGGCTACGACGAGAGCAGCTCGGTGATGTACAACTGGTTGTGGTACCCTCGCTACGTGCCCATCGATGACCTGCGCGACTACTGGGAGCCCGGTCAGGTAGGCCTGCAACAACGCAACTTCGAAGAGCTGTGGACCAACAACCCCTGGTTTGTGGTCAACGAAAACACCAACAGCTTCGAAGCCGATCGCCTGTACGGAAACCTGAAACTCGAATACGACTTCAACGAAAACTTCAGCGCCCGTTTCCGTTTCGGTGGCGACGTGAAAAACGAACAGCGTCAGTTCCGCCGCGCTTTCTCCACCAAGAGTCAGCTCTTCGGAGGCTTCCGCGAAGACGAAATTACCTTCCAGGAAACCAACACTGAATTCTTGCTTTCTTACGATTCCAAGACGAGCGGCACCGGCCTGTTCGACGTCTCGGTTAAACTGGGTGGCAACATCATGCGCCAGTCGAGTGACTTGCTCAGCGCCAACGCCCCGCAGCTGTTGGCCCCCGGCATCTTCAACCTGGGTAACAGCCGCACCAACGTGCTCACCGAGCAAACCGTTGCCGAAAAGGGTATTAACAGCGCCTTCGGTTTGGTAAGCGTCGGTTTCAAAAACTGGCTGTATCTGGATATTACCGGACGTAACGACTGGTCCAGTACGTTGCCTCCCGATAATAACTCCTTTTTCTACCCCTCCTTCTCGCTGAGCGGGGTGCTCTCGGAGGTCATGAATCTCAACAACTCGCCCCTGAGCTTCCTGAAGCTGCGCGCTTCTTACGCGGAAGTGGGTGGTGATACGGATCCTTTCCTGCTGTCGCCCTTCTTTAACTACCGTTCGCCCTTCGGCAACTTCCCGGCGCTGACTTCCAACCGGGATGCACTCAACCCGAATCTGCGTCCGGAGCAGACCGAATCCTACGAATTCGGCGTAGACGCCCGCTTCCTAAATGGGCGATTGGGGGTAGACCTCACTTACTACGAGATGAACAGTACCGATCAGATTATCTTCTTGCCCGTAACCCTGACTTCAGGCCGTGACAACCGCCTGATCAACGGCGGCGAAATCGAAAACACCGGCTTCGAAATTACGCTGAATGCCCAACCTATCACCAAGCAGAACGGGCTGAACTGGAACGTAGACCTTAACCTGTTCCGCAACCGGGCCGTTGTGCAAACCCTGCCGGAAGGCATTAGCAACTACCAGGTTGTTTCCGACATCTTCCCCGGTGACGAAGGGGGCGCCGACTTGTCCTTGGAAGCCCGTCCCGGCCAGGCTTTTGGTCAGCTGGTGGGTCTTGGATTCCAGCGCGACGACCAAGGCCGCATCATCCACGAGAATGGCTTGCCCTTGCTCACGGATGACAAAGTATCGGCCGGTACGTTCCAGCCGGATTTCCGCTTCGGGGTATACAACACCCTTTCCTACAAGAACTTCAACTTCGGTTTCCTCTTCGACGGTCAGAAAGGCGGCAAGATCTATTCCCGCACCCACGCCCTGATGAATACGGGCGGTACGATCACCAACAACGACGATCCGAACCTGGACCTGTCGACCCTCGAAGGCCGCATCGAATACGATGTTTCCTACGATGCTAACGGCAACCCGGTTTATGACCTGGTAGACGCCGGTGGCGTGGTTGGCCCGGGCGTCAAATTTGACGACAACGGCAACCTCGTAGAAAACGACGTAGAGGTGGGCACCCGCGAGTATTTCTACGCCTACTACGGCAACGGCTTTAACCGCGACAATATCGAAGCGGCAACCTACGACGCCACCTTCGTCAAACTGCGGGAAGTGCGCTTCGGATACACCCTGCCGCAGCCTTTCGTCGACAAGATCGGATTGCAGTCGGCTACCGTTTCTTTGATCGGTCGCAACCTGGCCCTCTTTACCGATGTGCCCTCTATCGACCCGGAGAACTTCTCCATCCGCAACGGCCGCATCACTCAAGGCTTTGAAAGCACCTCGCTGCCCTCTACCCGCAGCTTCGGTGTATCGATCAACGTAAGACTGTAAAAGGATAAACGGTTAACCCAGCGGATCGGATAACAGCTTGACGTCAAGCTGTTATTCGCCCCCGCCATTTTTTTAATTCAATAATAATCCGACGACAATATGATCAAGCATATAAAATACTTCCTTATCCTTCTGGTGTTGGGCGCTACAGCTTGCGATGAAAATCTCGAAGAGCTGAACGAAAACCCCAACCAACCGGAGGAAGTCAACACCAACGTACTCATCCCTTCGGCCCTGCGCCGTTCCGTAAACTCCATGGTTACGGAATCTTTCCTGATCGGCAACAACGCCGCTCAGCTCACCGCAAAATCGCTGCGCGTGGAGGTTGACATCTACAGCTGGAATCCCTTCACCACTGTCTGGGATGAATTGTACTCCACCCTTTCCGATGTCATCGAAATTGAAGACGTTGCGCTCGAGCGGCAAAACGCCAACGTGGAAGGCGTGGCGCTGATCCTCAAAAGCTGGATCTTTTCTACGCTGACCGATGCTTACGGCGACATCCCTTATACCGAGGCCGTTCAGGGAATTAAAAACGGCGATTTCTTCCCCGCCTACGACCGGCAGGAAGATATCTACCTGGGTGAAAATGGGTTGCTGGCCGAGCTGGAGCGCGCCAACGAGATCATGGGCCCCGGCAACGGCGCTATCAACGGCGACCCGCTCTTTAACGGCGACCCGATGCTGTGGAGGCGCTTCGCCAACTCCCTGCGCCTGCGCCTGCTCACGCACATTAGTAATAAAACGGATGTATCCAGCCAAATGCAAGACATCCTCGATAACGATCCGGTAATTTCGGATAATTCGGAGAACGCTATCCTGACCTACCCCGGTAGCTTCCCCAATGAGTTTCCGCTGGTGCCCCTCAAGCAGGGTGACTTTGACGCCGTACTGATTAGTAACCGTACGGTAGGGGTAATGAAGGATTTCAACGACCCGCGTCTGGCTCGCTATGCGCGACCGGATTCGGGTAGTGTGATCAACGCCCGGTTGATCAATCAAGATGATCCGGCCTTCTACCGCGGCGCCGATAACGGCTCCGACCGTTGCGACAAGAGCGGCAGCCGTCTGGGCTTTGCCTACTACGACTATCCCGGCCATGATCGCGTAGGGGAAAAGGCGGAAGGGATTATCGTATCCCACGCAGAAGTGGAGTTCACCCTGGCCGAAGCCGCCCAAAAGGGGCAGATCAGCGCCGACCCCGCTACCCACTACCGGGAAGGCATCCGTAGCTCTATGGAGTATTACGAAGTCAATTTCGAAGATTTCGGCTGGGAAGACTTCGAAGACTTCTACAACAACTCCGGCGTAGCTTATGACGAAGCGCAGGGCCTCGACCAGATCCGGCGGCAAAAATGGCTGGCGCTCTTCTTCCACGGCCTAGAGCCCTACTTTGAGGTGCGCCGCTGGCTTGCCGAAGAAGACTTTAACTGGGACGCTTTCGACTATCTGGAGCCGACCTGCCAGAACGTCAACGACGACATGCTGCCCGTTCGCTTCCTCTATCCCGGGCGCGAAAAGAGCTTGAATAACGAAAACGTGCAAGAAGCTATCGATCGCCTCGGTGGAGACACGCAGAATGCCAAGCCGTGGCTGGTGGATTTCTAAGAATATTGGGCGTTAAAAATTAACGGATTATGCATGAGTTTTTTTAATGAGCCGCGCAAATGGTTGCCAGGCCTGGTCGCTCG
Organism: uncultured Saprospiraceae bacterium; assembly: GCA_964458135.1. Taxonomy (GTDB): domain Bacteria; phylum Bacteroidota; class Bacteroidia; order Chitinophagales; family Saprospiraceae; genus CAYWHT01. The sequence continues at coordinate 10,031 of CAYWHT010000098.1, forward strand.
CAGGAATGAGCGCGCAGGCGCATCCTCAGATACGTTGAGCAGCGAAGGACGAGGACGGCCAGGAATGCGCCGCGTAATATAGTCCAACAACCCAGGATTTCGCTTTGCGTCTACTGCGTGGTGTGAAATTATGGCGCAGCTATTTTTTTAACTCGCAAGTCTTGATCCCGACCGCAAGCGTCGGGGCAAAAAACGCAGGCGTCCGTACGAACGGCGAGGCTTTTTAACGCAGCGAGCTGGAAAAGAGCAAGTCAGAAATCACAAAT
>CAYWHT010000099.1:0-10278 GCA_964458135.1 uncultured Saprospiraceae bacterium
TAATCAAAAAAGTGCAATTTGTAGGCCAACTACTAAACCCGCAATGGGTTCATTATTAATCTTCCAGCATCTTTTTCAGCTCATTGAGTTTCATCATACATTCAATGGGCGTCATGGCATTGAGGTTCATATCCTGGAGCATCTCTTTGAGTTTAACGGCCAGCGGATCGGCGTTTTCAAAGATGCTGAGTTGTAGCGAGCGGGTCGGAATTTCCCGGGTGTCAAAGGGCTTGGCCACCACTCCATCGGAAGTTGCCGCCTCGCGATCCACGATCGGGATTTCCAGTTGCGAAAGGATGTGGGTTTCTAGTTCTACGATGCCGCGCGGCATGCCCGCCATGCGGGCGACGTGGATGCCGAAGGAGTGCTCGCTGCCTCCAGGCTGCAATTTCCGCAGGAAGAGCACTTTATCCCCGATTTCCCGGGTGGAGACGTGGAAGTTGCGAATGCGTTCAAATTTATTGGCCAGTTCGTTGAGCTCGTGGTAGTGGGTGGCGAAGAGGGTCTTGGGGCGCGCCTGATCGTTGTTGTGGAGGTATTCGGCGATGGACCAGGCGATAGAGATGCCGTCGTAGGTGCTGGTGCCCCGGCCGATCTCGTCGAGCAGAATGAGGCTGCGGTCGGAGATGTTGTTCATAATGCTGGCCGTCTCGTTCATCTCCACCATGAAGGTCGATTCGCCCGAAGAAATGTTATCGGAAGCACCGACGCGGGTAAAGACTTTATCGATGAGCCCGATATTGGCGGAAGTGGCGGGCACAAAGCTACCCATTTGCGCCAGCAGGCAGATCAGCGCGGTCTGGCGCAACAGGGCCGACTTACCCGACATGTTGGGCCCGGTAATCATCAGGATCTGCTGACCATCGTTATCCAGGTAAACGTCGTTGGGCACGTATTCTTCGTCCAGCCCCAACTGCTGCTCGATTACGGGATGGCGCCCCTCGCGGATGTTGATGACTTTGGAATCGTCGACGACGGGGCGGCAGTAGCCGTTGCGCAATGCGATGCGGGAAAAGGACAGCAAGCAGTCGACCCGGGCAATCAGGCTGGCGTTGTGCTGCACCGGCTGGATGTAATCGGCCAAATCCAAGACCAGCTGCTCAAATAAACGCTCCTCCAGCACCAGGATTTTTTCCTCGGCGCCCAGGATCTTGGATTCCAGTTCCTTGAGCTCTTCGGTGATGTAGCGTTCCGAATTGGTGAGGGTTTGCTTGCGAATCCACCCCTCTGGCACCTTTTCTTTATGCTTGTTGGTAACCTCCAGGTAGTAGCCGAATACATTGTTAAAGCCGATTTTGAGGCTCGAAATACCGGTATTTTCGGATTCTTGTTTCTGGATTTGCAGCAACAGATCCTTGCTGTGCCCGATGATGTGACGCAACTCGTCCAGTTCCGGGGAATACCCGTCGGCAATGACGCCCCCCTTGGCCAGGTTGACCGGCGGATCCTCCACCAGTTGGTGTTCGATGCGCTCGATCAGGCGGGGGCAAGGATTGAGCCCCTCCGCAATCTTCATCAAGTTGTCGTTGCTGCTGGCGCTCAGCACCTCCTTGATGGGATCGATGGCCCGTAGCGCGCGGCCCAGCTGCACCACCTCCCGCGGATTGACTTTCCCCAGGGGGACTTTCGAGATCAAACGCTCCAGGTCGCCCATCTGGCGAATAAATTGGTCCACTTCATCCGCAACTTCCGTATCCTCCATAAAGTAGGCGACGGTGTTCAGGCGCGATTCGATCACCTGGGGTGTTTTCAGCGGCAAAACGATCCACTTTTTCAGCAGGCGGGCGCCCATCGGACTGACGGTGCGGTCCAGGATGTCGATGAGCGGTACGCCATCCTGATGGGGACTGTGCAGCAATTCCAGGTTGCGAATCGTGAAGCGGTCCAGCCAGACGTAACGATCGGGCTGGATGCGGGAAATGGAGATAATGTGCCCCAGGTTCTTGTTCTCCGTAGTAGCCAGATAGTGCAATACGGCGCCGGAAGCGATCTGGGCGTCTTCCATCTCTTCCACCCCGAAACCCTTGAGGGTGGGCACTTCGAAATGCTGCAACAGCTTTTCCCGCGTATAATCCAGGTTGTAGATCCAATCGTCGAGCTGGTAGGTATAGAATTTATCCCCAAAAAGACGCTCGAATTCCTGGCGTCGATCCCTGGGAAAGAGGATCTCCGAAGGGTTGAAACTTTGCAGCAGCTTGTCGGCGTAAGCCGCATCCCCCTCGCAAACGAGAAATTCTCCCGTGGAAATATCCAGGAAGGAAACCCCCAGCCGTCCTTTTTTGCCAAAGGCCACCGAGGCCAGGTAGTTGTTGGATTTGTGATCGAGCAGTTGATCGTCGACGGCCACGCCGGGCGTCACGATTTCGGTGACGCCCCGGCGCACCACCTTTTTTTGCGGGCTGGGCTTTTCGAGTTGTTCGCAGATGGCCACGCGGTAGCCCGCGCGCACCAGGCGCGGCAGATACATGTCCATCGAGTGGTGGGGAAAGCCCGCCAGCTCGATATCACTACCGCCGTTGTTACGACGCGTAAGGATGATGCCCAGGATTTGGGAAGCCGTTATCGCATCTTCACCGAAGGTTTCGTAAAAGTCGCCCACCCGGAAAAGCAGAATGGCGTCCGGGTACTTGGATTTCACCTTGGCGTACTGCTGCATGAGCGGCGTCACCTTTTCACTTTTCGCTTTTGCCATCTTCTACCGATCCTTCTATTTTTTGGCTTAAAGATCAAATATAAGCGGATTAGAAAGAAAAGTTAAGCCCCGACGCCCCTCCTTTGCTCCCGATTTGAATATTTTCTTTGCGACCTTTATTTTAGCGGCAAGCGGAACCCAACCCGAAGTTTTTTGTTAACCCTAGAAAAAGGATTTTTTGCTATGGCTATTATGATAACCGACGAATGCATCAATTGCGGAGCTTGCGAACCGGAATGCCCCAATAACGCCATCTACGAAGGCGGCGTGGAATGGGCCATTGCCGACGGCACGGATATCTCCGGCTCCTACGTCCTCGAAGACGGCACCGAAGTAGATGCCGAAGCAGAACACGAACCGGTGTCGGATGACTTCTACTACATCGTTCCCGATAAGTGCACCGAATGCGTCGGATTCCACGAAGAACCCCAGTGCGCCGCCGTATGCCCCGTAGACTGCTGCGTGCCGGACCCCGAGCACGAAGAAAGCGAAGAAGTCCTGCTCAAGCGCAAAGAAAAATTACACCTGTAACCGAATCTTTACCCCCTACCCTAACGCCCATTTCCGAATCTTGGAGATGGGCGTTTTTTAAGACAGTCTTTGGCTATCGGTTTTTAGCTATAAAAACTACCCGCCTTCGCGTCTTTTTACTTACAGGCTCCTTTCTCAAACTCCATAGTCCGCCAACTCAAAGTTTGTGAATGCCGATTTGGCGGACTATTTTTTTCATCTACCTCCCCTACCCTTTCCCACCTGAAGGCTCATTTTCCAACAAAAAATCATTAACATTGAATCAGATTCCCGAATCGCAAATTGTTCTTTCTCTGCCCACCGAGGGTTATCACCGTAAATGATCCGATCCATATGGACATACAGCAAAGTTTACGATTAGACGATCAGGTAGCCATCATCACCGGCGCCAGCAAGGGCATCGGCAAATCCATCGCCGAAGCGCTGGGAAAAGCGGGCGCCAGGGTGATCGTGTCCAGCCGCAAAAAAGAAGCAGTAGAAGAGGTGGCCCACGAACTGCAACAGCAGGGCGGCGAAGTACTTCCGCTTCCCGCCAATGTGGGCCGCCCGGAAGATGTCGCCCAGCTGGTCGCGCAAACCCAACAACATTTTGGCGGCATCGACATCCTGGTCAACAACGCGGCCGCCAACCCCACCTTCGGGCCGGTAGAAGAAATCGAAGACTGGGCCTACGATAAAATCATGGATGTCAACGTCAAAGGGCCGTTCCTGCTCTCCAAGCTGGCCCTGCCTTCCATGCGCGAGCGCGGTGGAGGCGCCGTGCTCAACATCAGCAGCATCGGGGGGGTGTCTCCGGAATACAACCTCGGCATCTACAGCGTCAGCAAGGCGGCCTTGATTTCACTGACCAAGGTGCAAGCCCGCGAGTGGGGCCGGCACCGGGTGCGATCCAACGTCATCTGCCCTGGCCTGATCAAAACCCAGTTTAGCGAGCCCCTCTGGAGCAACGATAAAATCATGCAGTATATGATGGCCAAGCTGCCCATCCAGCGGGTGGGAACAACCGAAGAGGTCGCCTACCTGGCCCACTTCCTGCTGTCCGGCGCCGCCGCCTATTGCACCGGCGCCGTATTTACGGTCGACGGCGGCTTCACCATCTAACCCGGATTATGCAGGAATGCTTCGTCACGAGAACCCATGCATAATCCGAGTTAAAGCAACTTTTATTCTCTAACCAAATGCGTAAAACCAACAAACCATGCTTTCCGACATCGAAATCGCTTCCGCGGCAAAACTAAAACCCATCCGCGAGATTGCGGGTCAACTCGGTATTGACGAAGACCAACTTCAGCTTTACGGACATCACAAAGCCAAACTACCGCATGACTTGATCCGCCAGGAAAAACTGGCCCAAAGCCGGCTTATTCTGGTGTCGGCTATTTCTCCCACTCCCGCGGGCGAAGGCAAAACCACCATGTCGATTGGGCTTACGGAAGGGCTCAACCGCATCGGACGGCAAGCGACCGTCGTTTTACGGGAACCTTCTCTGGGGCCAGTCTTCGGCATCAAGGGGGGCGCCACCGGCGGTGGCTACAGCCAGGTGTTGCCGATGGAAGACATCAACCTCCACTTTACCGGTGATTTTTCGGCCATCGAAAAAGCCCATAACTTGTTAGCGGCGCTCATCGACAATAATTTGCAGAACAAAAAAAGAACCCTCGGCATCGACCCCCGCACGGTGCTGTGGAAACGCGTCATGGACATGAACGACCGCGCCCTGCGCCATATAGTCATCGGCCTGGGGGGCACCGGCTCCGGCATTCCACGCGAGACGGCCTTCGACATTACGGCCGCTTCCGAGATTATGGCCATCCTCTGCCTGGCCAACGATTTACCCGACCTCAAGCGACGGCTGGGCAACATCTTCGTCGGCTTCACCTTCGATCGCCAACCCGTCTACGCTCGCGATCTGCAAGCCCACAACGCTATGACCGCCCTGCTCAAAGACGCCATCAAGCCCAATCTGGTGCAAACGCTGGAAGGCAATCCCGCCATCATCCACGGCGGCCCCTTTGCCAACATTGCCCAGGGCACCAATTCGGTAATCGCCACCCGCATGGGCATGTCCCTATCCGACTACGTAGTCACCGAAGCCGGCTTTGGCTTCGATCTTGGCGCCGAAAAGTTTTTCGATATCAAATGCGTCAGTGCGGGGCTCTCCCCCCGCGCCGTGGTGCTCGTGGCCACCATCCGCGCGCTAAAGTACCATGGCGGCGCCGACCTCAAAACCCTGGACGCGCCCAACCCGGAAGCCGTCGGCGCCGGACTGGCCAACCTGGAAAAACACCTCGAAAATATCCGGCAATTTAAGGCGCCCGCCGTGGTAGCCATCAATCGCTTCACCGCCGACACTGAGGAGGAGCTGGCGCTGGTGCGCGAAAAGTGCCAGGATCTGGGCGCCGTAGCCGTAGACACCGAGGTGTGGGCCAAAGGGGGCGCCGGGGCCGAAGCTCTAGCTCAAAAAGTGGTGGAAACCGCCGAATCCAATACGAATGGCTTCCAGCCACTCTACGAATGGGATTGGGGAGTCGAAGAAAAGATCAAAACCGTAGCCACGCGTATTTACGGTGCTCGCGCTATCGATTACAGCAGTAAGGCCAAAAAGGATCTGCGCAAGATTGCCCGCCTCGGCCTGGAAGGTCTGCCGGTATGTATCGCCAAAACGCAAAAATCACTTTCCGACAATCCCAAACTACTGGGGCGCCCAAAAGATTTTGTCGTTACCGTCAGAGAAATCGAAATTGCGGCGGGCGCCGGCTTCCTCATCCCCATTACCGGCGATATCATGCGCATGCCCGGCCTGCCGGCCTCACCGGCTGCGGAAAGGATCGATATTGATGAGGAAGGAAATATTTCGGGGCTATTCTAGAGGATGGCAATGGTGCGTTTGGAATTTGGTTTGCCAATGCCAGTTTATGGAATCAAGGCGATCAAATATAAATTTTCTTTCTGTTGAGTCGCCTCGAATGTATCCAACGGAAGGCCCTTTGTGTTGGCGGTTAACCGCCCCTGGCCATCCGTCAAATCCCGGTCAATCTTCAACGAGGTGGTCCTCCAGCGGCTTGCCCCGCTGAATGTGGCGCAAACGCTCACGGCAGGTTTCACACTGACTAAGGTGGCCGGCGATCCGGCGGTGAAGTTCCGGCCGGCGCTTGGTGCGGCCGTACATGTAATCCCGGAGCGTATGATCTTCAACGCAGGTCTGAGTATACCAGATTTCCCGGACGATGCGGTATACCAGAATGATGAAAGCCCCGGCTACGAAGAATATCGCGTACTGCATAGGCAGGGTTTTACTTAATAAACCAATTTTTTTCTGGCCAGTTTAAAGCAGCTGATCAAGCGCTCAAAATCCACTTCCCGGTTGTACAGGTGGGGGGCCACCCGGATGGCGCTTCCGCGCAGAGAAACAAAGACCTGCTGTTCGGCGAAAGCCCGCTTCAGTTTTTCGGCATCGAAGCGCTCATCGAGCCGGATGCCAAAAAGGTGGCCGGCGCGTTCCGATTCTTCCGGCGCGACGGCCCCCATCTCCCGCAAGATTGCCAGCGGGCCGGCGCTCAAGGCGCGACAATAGTCCTGTACTTGATCCACGCCCCATTCCAACAATTGGGCGAAAGCTTCCGAGAGCATGGGCGTCAGCATGAAATTACTTTGCTCCCCGACCGAATAGCGGGCGCCGACCGATTTATAGGCGTCGCGATAGTTGACCAACTGCCGAAAATCCTCACTTTGGCTGCGGTTGATCCAATTTTCTTCGATAGGCGCCCCCTGATCGAAATAGGGGCCATAGTACGCCACGCCCAAGCTATAGGGCCCTAGTAGCCATTTATAACCGGCGCAGACGAGTGCATCCGGCTCGATTGCCGCTACGTCAAAAGGCAGGGCGCCAACCGACTGGGTGCCGTCAATGATCAGAAGGGCGCCGTACTCGCGAGTTCGCCGGCGCAGGGCCCGCAAATCGAATACCGTGCCGTCGGCCCAATGAGTATGGCTGATGGCCACCACCGCCGTATCCGGACCAATGGCCTCCAGCAAGGCCTCGTTCCAAGCGGCGGCGGGCGAGGCGGATTCCGGACAGGGCGCCGTTACGATGGCGGCGCCGGAGCGCTCCGATAGCCGCCGCCAAGGATAGACATTACTGGGGAATTGCTCCCCCGCAAGCAGGATCTGCTGATGGCCGGGGAGCTGGATGTTGCTGATCACATTACCCATTCCGTAAGAAACCGAAGGAATCACGGCTATCCGGCTGGGATCGGCTATATTGACCAATTGGGCAAAACGGGATTTGAGGGTTTCCACCGGACTAAAAAAATCATCGACCTGAATCTCATAAGGCCGGCTCTTGCGGTGCAACATCTCCCGGCCCACGGCTTCCACCCGCTTCAGTTGGGGTGACATGTAGGCGCAATTCAGATAAGTGACGGACTCCGGCAGGTCAAACAAGTGGCGTTGGCATTCCAGCATGGTGGCTAAGCTTTAGCAGGTTTTTTCCCACTAAAACTATAAAAAAGACCGCAGCCTACCAATCCAGCCGGCGCATTAGCCCCAGCCGGAAGAAACGGTGGTGCGCCTCCCAGTCGTCCGAGTCCATAAAATCGGAAAAGCCGTACTGGTAACCCGCCCGCAATCGCCACCGGTCGCTCAGGCGGTATTCCAGGTCCAGGCCCAGCCAGCTATCCCAGGAGCGAAGCAGGTCCCCGCTAAGAGCGCCGTCCTGAACCGCCCGAACGGTACTGGGCGTCTGCCCAATCCCAAATTGTTCCTCTGCAGTACTGAAGGCATCCCGGTTAGTTACGCGGCCCCGCAGGAGATAACCCAGGCCCAAATTGATTTCCATGCTCCATCGAGCATGCATTTGGCATCCTATGTAAATGGGAACTACCAGGCGCTCCACCCGCAGGCGCGGATCGGGGAAAGTGATGTTCACGGCCTCCGGCCCCGGGTTTGGCATTTGATTGTTTTGGCTTATACCCGCACCACTGTTTGGGGGCGCTTCCAATAGCTGGGCGTAACGCTGGTATTCCAGCCCGCTACCCCAATACCAACGGGAATTAGGTGTATTTCGAACTATGCCGACGCCAGCTGAAAAACCGAAGTCCGGACCCGTCGCACCCACCAAGGCAAAGGCGGAAAAAGCAGGGCTGCGGGTTGCCCGCTGAAAATCAAAAGTATTGGGGGAGGGGAGGGTGCGCACGTTCATTCGCAGCGTGCTTAGAGGAGAAAGGGGATGGGAGCCTCTGCGGGCAAAGATTTCGGCGGCTGGTTCCGGAACGTCGTCCATCCCAGCGACAGGGTCCTGCGTAGATTGGGAAACAACGCCATCGGATTCCGGCAGCGCTACCGGCAACCGGGCCAGGAGAAGTAAATCAGCATCAACCCGGGCGCGCGAGCTGGTGGTCGTGGAGACATCCAGCGTGGATGGCGCGCGCTTTTCCTTGCCCATCTTTTCATTCATAAGACCCGCCGGCGCTTCCGCTGCGGTGGGATTTTCGGCGGTCTTTTTGATGGGGAAGCACCCGGTCACGGGTGGCGTGAACGACCACCGAACACCTCCCGCGAGTAGGAATAATAGGATGGCAGGCAGAAGACGCCGGAAAAAAATCAGCCCGCGTTTAGGGCGACCGACGGGCATTTCCCGATCCAGTAGCTTGTGCATCTCGGCCCAAGCCCGGTCAACGAAACCTTCCTCCCATTCTTCGTAGCGGTTATCCTGCATAATTACGCGACTTAAAGTTGTTACGGATCAATTGCTTTAACTTTTGCCGGGCGGCCGATAGGCGCCACTTGGAGGTGCCTACGCTGATGCCCAACATGTCGGCGATTTCCGGGTGTTGGTACCCCTCGATTGCGAACAGTACGAACACCTCCCGGGTGGCTTTAGGCAATTTATCAACCAGGCGAAGAACGTCTTCCAGGAAGAGCTCGTCAAAGGCCGAAGAAGGCGTCGGCGCATCCCGGTCTTCAATGTCCAGAAAATAGACCTGCTTGGATGCCTTGCGGTAATAATCCGCCAGGCTGCGAAATACCAACCGGCGAATCCAGCCTTCCAGCGAACCTCTAAAAGAAAAGGTGTGCAGCTTCTGAAAAACCCGCAGCAGCCCGTCATTGACGATCTCCAGAGCCACTTCCCGGTCGTGAGTATAGCGCATGCACATCCGCATCATACCCGCAAAGTAGCGCCGGTATAAAATCTCCTGGAAGAAGCGATCGTTCGCCACGCACCCCTCCACGATCTCCTTTTCGGAATATTTTTCGGGCGATGCCGCCATGCAGGGTCAGGTTATTTGATGAGGAAAACCGGTTTATCGCACTACCGGCAACACACCCAGTTGCCTCGGATGCCGCGGATCGGAGTAATCGAATTGGTGCAAACCGTCCGAGCCGATCACCAGCGCGATATCTTGCCGGGATAAACTGATAACGTCGTAAGTCGTAAATCCGGCAAGGTGTGCCAGCAAATTTTTATCGATGGACCGCCAATCGGACTTATCAAAAAGTTTGAGTCCCTGCTCCTCTTCGCAGATCATCAACACGGCGTCATCAACCGATAGGCCCATGGGATGGTGCATGGGATAAGACTTTAACAAACGCGGAGCGCGGGGATTATTGACGTCGACTACATCCAACTGGTTATCGGCGTTGCTGCAGCTCACCCCGTCGCGCAAAGTCACGTAGGCTGTATCATTTCATACCCTTGATTGCATTTCCGGGAAAATTAATCGAATAAGTTCAGGTGAATGCGGGTCGGTTTAGAGAGACGATTACCGCATTTGGGAAGGATAGACGGGAGGCGGTAGGAAAGGGTTGGGTAAAAAGAAGATTTTTAGCAGATGAAGCGCCGGTCAAACTACAATAGAACCCACAGGCGCCCTATGCTTCACCAACTACTGATCGGCAAAAGCTTACGCCAAAACCAAAGACTGAAGACCAAAGACTAGTTCTAGTACACTGTGTAATAAGTTCTTTGATGTTTTGGGAGGGGTATTTTGGCGAAAGGCAAGGCGCGAAGAAGGAGCATAGCGTTCGACTGAGCTCCCGCCGAAGTCCGTAGCTAC
>CAYWHT010000100.1:0-5982 GCA_964458135.1 uncultured Saprospiraceae bacterium
GAGCAACGAAGTATACCGCCAAAAGAGGCTGCGAAAATTGTCAAGTATTTAGTGCCCGAAGCACCAGGCTGGACTCGAAAACGGGCGGCATGCGCAAAGAAGGGAAGAACGGCCCGGGTGTAGGGGCCGAAGCAGTAGGGTAACCATTTATTTATTCCCGTAATTTGCTTATTTTCCGCAAGCAATGACAACTTAAGCTTAGCGATGGAGCAGATTGTAATTTTTGACATGGACGGCGTTTTGGTGGATAGCGAGCCTTTACATTTTGAAATGGAAAGGCGTTTGTTTCGGGAGGTGGGCATTGACCTGCCAATCGAAGAGCACGAGCAATATGCCGGCCTGACGCCCAAGCGGATGTGGACGGAAATCCGTCAGGCTTATGGCCTGCCACAATCCGTGGACAAACTGACCGCACTGGAAATAGGCCGAAAAACGGAATTCCTGGAAGACCGCACCTTGGAAGCCAGCCCGGGTATCGAGCAATTGATCCTGCGGCTTCACGAGGCGGGCTACCGGACTTCGGTAGCCTCCTCTTCCCCTCACCAGCTCATTCGGTTGTTTTTAAACAGAGCCGGGCTGATCGATCATTTCGATCATCTTGTTAGCGGGGAAGATGTGGTCGAGGGAAAACCCGAACCGGATATCTATTTACTGGCCGCCCGGAAAAATGACGTACCCCCCGAACGCTGCTTGGCCATAGAAGACAGCCAGCGTGGCGTCCGGGCGGCACAGGCCGCGGGAATGCGCTGTATTGGCTACCGCAATCCCAATTCCGGCAAACAGGATTTAACCGCAGCCGATTACTCCATAGAAGATTTTAGTGAAGAAAGTATCAAAGAGATTTTATCGTTTATCAGAAAAGGCTGAACGGCCGCCAATGAAGCGCACATGAATGTTCAATCTATCGTCTGGAGTATTCTGGGCAGCTGCTTATTGCTCGGTACGCTTTACAGTCAAAACCAGAATTCCAACCTGGATCTCGAATCGGAGGCCTTGCGGCTTTTTACCCGTAAGGTTCCTTCCATTGCCGGAGCGATGCATGCCGCCATCGCCAGGCGCGAAACCTTTTGCGGAGACATCAACGGAGACGGCAGAGAAGACGTACTCGTTTACTTTGTCCTCGTTCCCGATGACGGCGGTACGGCCATCGTCGGGCGGGGCCTGGCCATTTGCCTGCAAAGGAAGGGCGCCATGGAACTGGCCGGCCTTTTCCAGCCGGACTATCCCTTCGTTATCGAAAAAATCGAAGGTCAACACATCCATATCGCCAAACTCAACTGGACGCCCCAAGATGGGCGGCGCCCCTCCGACAAGGAAGCCCTATCCCTGCGCTGGAACGGAAGCACCCTCGAAATCATTCAATAAGACCGATTTCCCGCATACTTTTATTCCAAATTTTATACAAGTTTAGTCACTTCTCACGGAACTTATTTTCGTAAAATAAGTTTGTTTGGGTGTTGAAGCTAGCCAAAATTTGCTATATGCAGGATTTAATCAATCGCTGGAAAGGTAGGGCAAAAAAGTACTACCAAAAAAATCGAAGGTTTCTGCTTTCTCTAAAGGCCCACCATACGGAAGGGCTGGACCGGAGAGCGAAAACAACTCACCGGCGCACCTTCGAAAGCATCGATTGCACTCAGTGCGGCAACTGCTGCCGCACCTTGGAACCGGAATTTAAAAAACAGGACATCCTGCGCATTTCCGAGTACCTCGGTCTTTCGCAAACCGAATTTATCCGGCGCTATCTGCGCATGGGCCAGGAAAAAGACTACACGGTGCAAAGTTTGCCCTGCCCCTTCCTGGGCGATGATAATTTGTGCACCATTTACGAAGTTCGTCCGAAATCCTGCCGCGATTACCCCTTCACCGATAAAAAGCAATTCGCCAAACGCGCCGAACAACACGCCGAGAATACGCTTACCTGCCCGGCCGTTTTTCATATTGTGGAAAAATTGCGGATGAGCCTGGAGGTGATGGAGGGTGGTTAGCGCCTTTCTTCAATGTAGTGCTTCGGGAATTAAGCAATTCGATTGGAAGGATGGGTTGTAGCTCCGTAGGAGCGTCAGGTCCCAATGTATTGCTCCTACGGAGCTCCGGTCTCCGATCGGAGGTATGTTGCCCTTAGTGCCCTGAGTGCCTGAGTGGTTCCCAAAAAGCCAGCCAGGCAAGTAAAATCTTAGTGCCCTGAGTGCGGTATTTCACAGGGCGGGCCATTCTTGGGCGTCCTCCTCAGTCGACGCTCACCGTATCTGAGGATGCGCCTGCGCGTCTTGCCAAATCACTCCGCCGCCAGCGTCTCCGCTGGGCTCGTCCGCGCCGTACGCCGCGACTGCAAGCTCACCACCGCCATCACGATCAACAAGCTAAGCATACCGGCCAGGATAATCCAAACTGGGTTAATAGGAATGCGGTAGGCGAAATTATCCAGCCAATTGTTCATAATCAGGTAAACCAATGGGACAGCCAGCATGGTGGCGGCGATCATGAGCCAGACAAACTCGCGGTTGATGAGTAATAAGATCTGCCCCACCGAGGCGCCGAATACTTTGCGGATGCTGATCTCCTTTTGCCGGGTGTGCACCAGGAAGGAAACCAATCCCACCAATCCCATGACCGCCAAGACAATGGCTACGAGACTCAAGACCGAAATCAACCAAAGCGAACGGCGTTCCGAACGGTAGAGTTTTTCGATGCGCTCGTCCAAAAAGGTGTAGGCAAAGGGTATCTCGCTCTCCACCGTTTCGTAAGCATCTTTCACCTTGCCCAGCGCAAGGTGGAAATTGACGCCATCGGTAAACTTGACCACGGTATTGCCCGCGTATTCCCGGTCTTTGCGTATCTCGAAGATGAGGGGGTTAAGGCGGTGTTTAAGTGAGAAAAAATGGATATCGGGTAATACGCCGTGAATTCCGTAGGGAAAACCAACCTGTCCGCTTTCTTCATCGACGTATTCCGGTTCGGAAATCACATTTTTTCCAATCAGTTCGGATGGGCTGTAGCCGTAAAGCCGCTCCAGTTTATCCGCAAACGTCTGATTGATCAGTTGCACGCTATCCATACCGGCCTCCAGCCGCTCGAAGGCCGGATGCTCGATGGCCAATGCCCGCATCAGACCGAGATCGATGTCGAGGATGTGGGCGTCGTCGTACACTTCCTCTTCGCCTTCGAGGCGGTAAGTCGTTTGGTTGAACATGTTGGCGCCGGGGAGCGCCCCGCTGCCAACGTGTTCTACGCCGGGCATCGCCAGGAGTTTGGTTTTCAGCCGTTGGTGTTTCTCGGCGCCGTCGGCCGGAATACTTACGACGCCCTCGGAATTATAGCCCAGCTCCTTCTGCTGCACGTACTGCATTTGCTGATAAATGTAGACCGTAATGCTCACCATGGCCACCAGCAGTAAAAATTGCAAGCCCAACAACGCTCTTCGGACACTCCGGCCGTATTTACCCTGCGTTTGGCTCAGCCGGTCGGAAAACAAGCGGGTCAGTTTCTTCCGACTAAATACAATGGCCGGATAAATTCCGCTGACAATCCCCGTGAAAACGGTCAGACCCACCGCCAGCAGTAGAATTCCGGGCTGGTATAGCTTCTCGCGCGACAGGGAAATGTCCATTAAGCCGGAGAAGGTCGGTAAGACGGTGTAAACCAGCGTCCAGGCAATGGGAAAGGCCAGTAAAGCAATGAGGACGATCTCTGTCATGAGCTGAAAAGAGATGTCCATGGCCCGGGCGCCCATCACCTTGCGCATGCCGATCTCCCGCTGTCGTTGGGTGTACATCGCAATCGACAGGTTCATATAGTTGACCCAGGTGATGATCAGGATGACCAGCGCCACGGCGCCAAATATGCGGAGCACCGTTGGGCTGATCCTCGCTTTCATTTCGTACAGTATATCGCGCTGGGACGTGTGAATTTCCTCGATATTCTGAATGTAGGGTGGGCGTTGCCGCGGATCTTCCGAATAGCCCGGTTCTACCTGATCCAACTGCGGGTTGAGCTTGGCGATGAAGGCTTCCCGGTCAATCGGGTTTTTGGTTTTAAAATAGGTGTAGGCGCCCCAGCCGTCCAAATCCTCCACATTGATAATTAGGTTGTACTGGAAGTGGGAGTTGGCCGGGCCATCCTCCACCACCCCGGCAATGGTGTACTGATCCTCGAGAATGGAAAAGCTCTGGCCGACTACTTCCTGCTTTCGCCAATCCCAGCCGAATAATTTTTCGGCAACGCTGCGCGTAAGCAATACGCTGTTGATCTTATTGCGGAAGTCGGTAAAAGAACCCGTCAATTGCTCTTGCGGAAAAACCTCCAGGAAATCGGCCGGCGTATTCGTAAATAATATCTGCTCTTCTTCGATGCGCTTGCCGGGCATTTCGAGAAAGCAATCTCCCAGCCGGCTCGGCGCCGTATTGCTTGGCATTAAATACACGGCCTGACGCACCTCGGGCAAAGACTTGAGCAGATCGTAAAAACGCAATTCGGTTTTCCGGTCGGCACGGTAATACCCGTCAAAGGGATAACAGGTGTAAGATTGCGAGCGATAATTGTTGCCAATGCGGTAAATGCGATCGGAATCGGGGTAGTGATCGTCAAAGGTCAAGTGGTATTGCAAAAAAAGCCCCACCAATAAAACGACGGACAAACTCAGCGTCAGCCCCGTCAGATTAATGGCGGTAAAGCTTTTTCGCTTCAAGATGTTGCGGATAGCGATCTTGTAGTAATTCTTAAACATCGGGATGAATTGTTTCGAACGGGAATATTTTTCAAAGGCGTAGGGCCGGAAAAAGCGCAGCACGTCTAAGGTGTACTTCCACCCGGCCCGGCCTGGGCCTTCCCGTTTGGCGCGGTACTGGTAAGCTTCGTACAGGTCGCCCTCGATCTCCTCCAGCAACAGCTCGTCGCAAAACCAGTGCAACAAGCGGGTTGCCCACTTCGGTGGTTGGTATTCAATCATCTTCAGGCAAGGTTTGGCGGCAGCCGGTTCCACAACTTCTGGCGGGACGCCTGGATTTCGCGCACTACCTCCCATCCCTTGAGAGTGGGCTTGAAGATGCGCTTGCGCCGGCCTCCGCGCTCCTGGGTTGAACCGCCCATCTCCGAGGCAAGCAGCCCTTTCTTTTCCAACCGGGCCAAGACGGTATGCACCGCGCTTATGGAGATGGATTTACCGGTGTGCTCCCGGTAAGCCTCGCTTACCGCGAATCCGTACGCGTCTTCCTCCATGACCATAACCAGCAGGAGTAGCGTCTCTTCGAGAAAACCCAGGTTTTGCATGCTATATGTTTAACATTTGTAGAACATAAAGGTAAGCGAAAAGTTTATTTTATTTTAAAATTTGAGTCTACTTGCTGTTAAATTTCTTCCAGACCTCCCCGTCCTTGACCCGCAACTCGATCTCCCTCAGATGCTCCAACCTCTCTAAGGGGTTACCACGCAAAACCAAAAAATTAGCAAAAGCCCCTTCTTCCAGGGCGCCGGGTAAATCCCGGTCTACCGCTTGGGCCGAGACCCGGGTAGCCATGTTTAGCAATTCGAGATTGGAAAAAACGCCGAGCTCGTGGTAGTAAAACAATTCATCCAAAGCCGTCAGCCGCAACAGGTCGGCGCCGAGGGCGATGGAGATATCCGCCGCTTTGAGCTGCCGGAGCAACAGGCGGTGATAATCCTTCACCCGCTCGATCTCTGCTTCACTGGGCCGTTGACCCTCCGGGAAATACTGGAGCATTACAATTGCCCGGTACAAGGTGGGGGTTACGATAACCTCTTTTTCCCGCATTTTTCGGGCCAGGGCTTCATCGAGGAGGGCCTTTGCTGTATCCTCCTTCTCAAAGTCGATGAGGCTATAATTCCAAACGTGCGCCAGTTGGTCCACTCCGCCTTCAACCGCCAGCCGGGCATCTTCCTGGGTTTCCACGTGTGCGATGACCTCCAGCCCGCTCGCGTGCGCCCGTTCCACTATATCGGGGCGCAGGGCCGGATTAATGCCTC
>CAYWHT010000100.1:5992-10241 GCA_964458135.1 uncultured Saprospiraceae bacterium
CCTTAATGCTATGGGGGTGAGCTTCGAGAATTTGTGGCCACAAGCGGTCCAGATCTCGTCGGTTCTCCACAATGTGGTAGGCATCGTCATCGCGGATACGGCTTTGCTTTAGCCGCACCACCTGCCGTTGCATCTCACCCCAACCGCTTACGCCAAGCGCCGGGGCCTCGTAGGCCGCAATGGGATGCGCATCCGGCGCGGTGAGGGCGCCGTTGGCGTAGTACACTTCCGTAAAAGTGCGTTGCACGCGGCAGGCCCAGCCGCTGCTAATGGGATTGGTCAGCACTTTTGCATAGTAAATACCCTGTTGAAAATACAGGCTATCGGTAAGCTGTAAGTACTCCGGCGCACTAAAATGGTGGGTGTGCGCATCCGCGAGCGGCGGAACCACAAACCCACCCTCCAGGTTAACGATGGAATCCACCGGCGTGGAAACCGACCAGGCAAGCCGCCCGTCCACCACGTAAAAATCGCGGCGAACGAACGCTTGCCCGTCAAAAACCTGTCCCTCACGGAACGCTATTACAGTCGGGTCATTTCTTTTTTCAATGCTGTCGGGCGCTGCAGCGAGTGCAAACGGCCCCAGGGCGCCGAGTAGGCACCAAATGAGGGTGGTCTTAAACCAGTACATTTCCTTTGGATTTATGGATAGACGTTGTGAGGAAACAAAAAGTTACACTGGAATGAATCGGGATTTACCGGGCTAATTGGTCTAAACCGGGCCCGTTGGCCTTAATCGGCCGGGTACAATGGCCAGGAATAACGGATGGACCAGGGTGCTTTCTTTCTCCTAAAATTGCCCCGATTCCATCCGTCATCAACGGCCCGGACCGGTCTGATCCATGGCCCGTCATCCTAATCTTGATTCCCCCTCAAATAAATATTATCGTATTTCGCCCGCAGCGTCAGTCGGGGTCCGCCACCACTCAGGGTGCCTACCACCTGGTCGCCGAAGTTTTTCCGCCGGCTCCGCGTGCGATCGATTTCCACATCCAGGTCGGTGAAGATTTTGCCGTAATCGGTATCCATCTCGATGTTGGCCGGGGTGCTTTTGGGCAGGCTAACGTCTACATAGTCGTACTTCGACTCCAGCACCAGGCTTTCGGGAAGGCGGCCGCCGGGAAAAGCGGCATCGATACCGCCGTATTTGGAAACTACCGCTCCGGCATTGCTAAAGTCGGCCAACTCAATACCTCCATATTTGCACATCAGCTCGAGTTGCAGATCGGCCGGCACCTGTATGGCGAGTTGGATATCGATCATATTCTGATTACCCGACTGGATGACGGTATCCTTGGGTGCTTCCACTTCTACCGTTTTACCATTCTTTTGCTTGCGAATGTAGGTTTTGCCGTCCTTAATAACGATGTAGGAATTGTAGTTGCCCCATTTTCCTTTAATATCCCGGCTCAAATAGCCGCGTATGCGGAGCCTATTGCCACTTTGGTCGGCTTCGAGTTCGAAAGCATCATTTTCGGTTCCGTTGACGATGTTGACGGTACCGGTGATTTTAACTTCCGAACCCTCCCAGGAGCTCACTGTGACGTCGGCCCACTCGAAATCCATCTCCAGGCTTTCCGCGCCATTTGCGGAAAAAGACCGGGATACGGTCGATTGGGCGGATAGGGTGCTGAGTGCAGTTAAAAAAAGTATGAATGTGATCAGGATATTCTGTTGCATGATGATTGGGTTAATTTGTTGGGCTTGCGTTGGCTGTTTTCGGGGAAGTGGAAGATTCTTATTGGTTATGGCGTTTGGCCGAATGGCCAGGCTATTGGGTAGTGCTCAAAGTGTAAGGCTTGATGTTGCCTTCACAATCAATGGATTGCAAATCCGGTGACACGGTTTTTGTAACCGGCCCGGCTCTTCGCTCGGGGATACGCTTCGAGTTCCCCCTGCCCGCTACCATCTACCGCTTCCGCAAATAAATATTATCGTAGGTCGCCTTCAACTGGAGGTCCACGCCGCCACCGTTGATTAGGCCGGTAATGCGGTTGCTGGAGATGTTGCGCATGCTGTTCTTCGTATCCGTCTCTATGTCGAGGTCGGTGTACATTTTGCCGTAGCTGGTGCTGAGGCGGACGTTGGCTTTGGCGGAAGCCGGCACCCGGATGTCGACGTGGTCGTACACCGAATGGAGAATCACGTTCTCATCGAGTCGGGCAAATTCCGCTTCGATATGACCGTAAACCGAATTGATGGTCAGCGGACCGGAAGCGTTTTTGATGTTAACGGAATTGTAATTGGCCGAAATTTCCACTTCGGAGGCGATGTCCTCTACGTTGATGTCCTTGCCGTGGTAAGTGGAATGCTCGTAGTAGACCGAAACGCCGGCCGGCACCTTGAAAAGGTAACGGCGCTTCGATTGCCGGGACACCTGGCTGATCACCGTTTCGCCGGTATTGTTTTTTACGGATAGTCCGATCCCGGTATTGTCGGTCAGACCCGAAGCGCTGATTTCTCGCAGCCCTTCCGCGCGTTCATTGTCTTCTTTGTCGGCGCCTTCGGTTTCGATTACCACCTTGCCACCGCTGTTGCCGGTAAATGTTACCCGGTCCACTTCGTTGACCACCAAGCGGCCGCTGCTCATATTGAGGGAATAAGACTTTTGTGCCCACCCGCCGTTGACCAGCAGGCATACGAATAGCACTACAAACGATAAGTATTTCATACAGTTTGATATTTTGAATATGAATGCTATGCTTTCAACTAGGAGATAAGGGCGCCAGGGTGAATAGGGCTAACAGTTTCCAAAACTTTTTGCGTAACTCCCGGTCGCAACCTTTTACTTTCTACCAAAGATCACATCATCTTAAACCGCCCCAGCCGCGCTTCATCCTTCACCTTATCAAAGGTGCGCTCATTTTCGATCAGTTCTTCGAATACGGGCAGCGCTTCCTTTTCCTTGAGTTCGGTCAGCGTATGGATCAATTCGATCTGTACGACCGGCTTCGTTTCGGTGCGCAGAGCCTCGACGAGCGCCTGCTTTACTTCTGGGTTATCGGGATAATACCGCAGGGCCTCAAGAGCGGCCAGGCGGACGTTGTCACTTTCGTCTTTGAGCAGTAACTGGATGAGGTTATTGATGATTTCGTCATCGGCCCGCCCCACTTTGTAGGCGAGGTTAACCGCCCGGATGCGGCCGCTGGTGCTGCGATCCTGCATGAGTTGCTCCATTTTCTGGCGGGTCGCTTCAAATTCGGCTTCCAAGCTCGCGATACGCTCTTCGTTCTGGTTGCGCATGCCCAGCTGGAAGCCCACGGTCAGGCCGATAGCCAGCAGGATGGCGGCGGCCACGCTCCACTGCCAGGGTTTGATGCGACGGCGGGCGATTTTGCCGCCGCGGGTAACGGCCGACTGCTCGCTTTCCAGGGCATCGGTAAATCTTTGCCGCAATTCGGCGCCGGGATCTTCCAGCGGCATCTGGCCGATCCATTGCTGCATCCGCCGGAGTTCTTCGTATGCTCCCCGAAAGTCGGCATCCCGGGCCAGCTCCGATTCTACGGCCTGCCGTTCTTTTTCCGGCAGTTCGCCGGTCAGATAGTCGAGTAATTTTGTTTCTTTATTCTCCATTTTTCTGGAAATTTTCCTTAGGGTTAAAGCGGCAGCGCAATTGCTGTACGGCGCGGTGCATCCGCACTTTGACATTGGCTTCCGAAATATTGAGCACCCGACCGATTTCGGCGTAGGGCATCTGCTGAAACCAGGCCATGAGGACGATTTCCCGGTAGTCGGGCTTCAGCGTGGCCAACATCCGGTCCACCCGATCGCGCGGATCGGCCTCGACCTCCACGGCCAGGGGTAGATCCTGAGGATCCTGATCCCCGTCCAGTGGCAGGCGGTTGAAGCGGTAGTGATCCGCCCTTACGTTCCGCGCAATCTGGAACATCCAGGTATGAAAGGGCGACTGCCGGCCGTCAAAAGAATGCCGGTACCGGATGATGCGCTCGAATACGGTTTGCGTAAAATCCTTGCTGAGGTCCCGGTTGCGCGTCAGTCGTAAAAAAAAGTTATAAAGCTTGAGGTGATAGCGGTCAAAGAGCTGACTCAATTCGGCCAGCTGCCCCGCTTTCACCTGCTGCATAATCTGCTCGTCTGTCATGACCGGTCAAATAATGGGCGTTGTTTTTAGAAGTGATTACTACGCCTTTTTGGAACAAGTTACAATGGAAGTAAAAAAATTTGCTTTATTAGCCCGGATGATGCATGAATTGATCTACTGCGAAGCCAAACTGCCCGCCCTGTGAAA
>CAYWHT010000101.1:0-6425 GCA_964458135.1 uncultured Saprospiraceae bacterium
ATCAAAGAACTTATTACACAGTGTACTAGAAAACCGACAGTTATTGATTGCTCATTGCTAAACCACCCCCAACCGAATCAAACTCTCGGCCGTATCCAGAATGGATTGCTCATCGGATAGGGGCTCCCAGCCCAGCATATCTTTGGCTTTTTGGTGGCGGTAGGCCCGTTTGGCCTTCAGGTCCATCGCGATGGCTTTTAATTTGGGCTCGAAGGTGGAAAGAAAGCGGAAGACGAAATCGGGAATTTCACGCGAAGGAATGCGGCGATCGGGGTAGGCTTTTTTCAGCACCGCCGCTGTTTCTTTAATCCAGTAAAACTGATTGGCGGCGATAAAGCGATGGCCCGCCGCTTCGGGGATTTCCATGGCCTTGATGTGCAGGTCGGCCACGGAGCGTACGTCTACCAACGCCATTCCGATTTTGGGTACGGCGGGCATTTTTCCTTCCAGCAGGGTTTTGATCAATTCTACGGAGGCGCTAAAGTCTTTTTCCAGCACAGGGCCCAGCACCACCACCGGATTGACGACAGCTAGTTGCGTCGGGCCGTTTTGTTGTTCCATAAACGCCCATGCCGCCTTTTCGGCGACGGTTTTGCTGCGCGTGTAGGCGGTGTGGTCTTGCAGGTTGGTTTCGTCCGACCAATCGGCTTCCGTAAATTCCCTCACCTTGGTTTTACCGTGGCCAATGGCCGCCGACGATGAAGTGATGACCACCCTTCTTACTCCCGCCCGGACAGCGGCTTCCAACACATGGAGGGTCCCTTCCTTAGCCGGAAGGATCAAATCCTCGGGATTTTTGGGTAATACTGTAGGCAGGGGCGAAGCAATGTGTTGCACGTAATCCACCCCCGTCACCGCTTCACGCCAGACGGCCTTATCGCGTAAATCCGCCTCGATAAAAGAAAGCTGATCCACTTTATCCGTTGCGGAGGCAATAACCTGCCGGATGGCTTCGGCGCGCTGCTTATTGCGTAAGGTGCCGGTTACCCGGTAGCCTTTTTCCAATAACTGTACGGTGGTATGGGAGCCGATAAATCCGGTCACGCCGGTGAGGAGTACGGTGGGTTGGTCCATGTTCCGATGGTTTTTTCCCAAGATCGGCTTATTCGGATCAGCTTCCCAATACAATTGCCGGATTCTTTTACACAAATTGGGGGAAGCTACGAAGGGAAGGCCCGGTCTCGGCGCAGTGCGGAGCGGAGCTCCGCGTTACATTCCGGTCAGCGTTCTCCCGCTCCTTCCTCATACAATTGAATCTCCTCCTCCCGCTCCGCAAAAATAGCCGGCGTGCCGCCCATCGACAGCACTTCACCGGTCACGCAGATTTGTTTGTTAAGCAAATATTCTACCGGATCGTAGCTAAAATTAACCAGATGTTCTTTGCGCACGAACAGGGTGAATATCTGATTGGGAAACTGCTTGTCGAGATTGGCCAGTAGGTTGCCTTTGCGGCTGAGGCGCGCACTGACGACGGCGCCACAGACGTTAATCTCATCCTGCTTGTTGATGTACTTTTTGGCCTGTACGGTATTGAAGTGATTACGGGGCAAACTCGGAGCGTACAAGGGCTCGCGATCGCCGGCTTTTAGCGACGGGAACCAGTCCTTCTTATTGAGCCGGCTTTCCAGTTGCGCTTCGACTTCATCCTCAAAGGCTGCGTAAAAATCGATCCCCGTTTTGGCCTCGATTTCGTCGACAGGCAGGGCGTAATGTTCCAGCGGGTAGGCAGCGGCGCGGTGGGGAATCCAGAACCCAATGCTTTTTTGGCGCACGGGATCGAGGGCCACTTTCCAGAAGGCATCGGGGATGCTCACCTCATTGGTGCTTCGCTCTACTTTTGCGAGCCCTTCCCGTAGCGCCGGGCCAGTAACTACGTAAAGTTTGGAATCCGGGTTTTCGTACAGGTAGTTACGCAATTGTCCTTCCAGTTGCGCCCAGATTTCGCGGTTAAATTCCGGCAACTGGGGAGTAATATTGGAATAGTAGTAAGATTCGGACAGCGCCCGCTGCGACCAGCGGAAGTCAGCCGAAGGCGCCAGGTGGCCGCGGTCGTAGCCGTAGCCGTCGTATTCGTAACTACTGTCGGGTTGCAGGTATTTGAGGAAATAATCCTCTTCCACGGCCGTGCCGGTGGATACCGCCGGGTCGGGGCGAAAATCGTCGGTGCGGAAGACGCGGCCAGTCCTTATTTCGGGGCTAATCACGTGCGCCACCCAGCGGGCCTGCTCGTGCGCCTCGTCATAGACTAAAGAAAGGATGCGGTGGTGAATGATCGAATCTCCGGCCCGGGCGGCCGGCAACCCCCATTGGTTGAGCCCGGCCCGCAGTTGGGCGAGTTTAACGTCTTCAATTTCTGCGAGGATGATCGCCTCGCGTTCTTTGAGCTCCCGGAGCTGTTCTTGTAAGGCCGTCAGGCGCTTCTCCAGGTTTTGGCCGGAAAGTGGCAGGACCTGGCACACGCCCAGCACCAGGATGAATAGGTAGATTTTCATTTTGGCTGCGGTGGTGGTTTGAAAGAAAACGATGGTAGGGCGGGATTATTGTTGCGGGAGGGTTAGTAGCGCCTATCGAAACCCGACACTTACTTCATCGCGCGTCGCTAAGGAAACAGAATTCCCCTTCGGTTAAAACAAATCCTGCCTATATTCGATTCTCAAAATGTAAGGTATGGATACCTGGATTTTTCCACTGACCATTCTTCCCGGTATCGGTCTGATTATCACGTCATCGACCAATTGGGCGGTTGCGCTAACCGGAGAGATTAATCAGTTACTCAAGGACCAGCATTGCGACCGGTCCATACTGCGAAAAAAAATTGAGCAACTGGGGCTCATCAACCGGGCATTGGTAGCCCTGTACATTTGCGCTACCATGTGCGCCTTTGGCGGTTTTGTCGGGGCCATCGGGCTAGTGGACACCCACGGTATTCAGCGTACGGTCAACATCGTCATCGGCATCGGGATGGCTTTTTTGCTGGCCGCAACCACGATGCTGATCATTTACGCCTTCCGGGCGGTTAACATCAAGCGAAAACAATTCCTGGACCGGCTTTGAGTTCCAGGAATCGACGCACCCAAAAGAAAGTTACTAATGAGCATTATCGATCGTTTCCTCGAGCGGGAAAATCAACTTCCCGCCGATTGGAAAGTACTCGAACAAGCAGACCAAATCGAAACTATTCGGGCGATATCCCAGGAGCGTCCCGTCGCCATCTTCAAACACAGCGTGCGTTGCGGAATCAGCGCCATGGCCAAGCACCAGTTGGAATCGGATTGGGATTTTTCCCCCGACGAGCTGACTTTCTACTACCTCGATCTCATCCGGCGCCGCCCATTATCCAACCAGATCGCAGAAACTTTCGGGGTCACCCACCAGTCTCCCCAACTGATCGTCATCAGCCGGGGCGAAGTCGTTTACCACACTTCACACCATATGGTGAGCAGTCAAACGCTGCGCAAAACGCTCCATAGCTTATCGGAAGAAGAATGAAGACGGTCATCATTGCCGCTAAATCCGATAACAACGTCATCGCCCGGAAAGGCCGAATACCCTGGCGGCTTCCCGCCGATGAGCACTTCCTCGCCTTGCAGCTCCGCGACGGCGTCCTCCTCACCGGCAGGGTTTCCTTTGAATCCAATCAGGGCGCCGAAATCTTCGATGCCCCCGAGCGCACCATCGTTATTACCCGCCGCCCGGATTACCAAACTTCCATGGCTTACGTAGCGCATTCCGTAGAGGAAGGGCTGAAAATGGCGCGCGGCATGCCCTGGAAGCGGCTGTGCATCCTCGGCGGCGCCGAAATCTACCGGACGACCATGGCCATCGCCGACGAGCTGATCATCACGGAAGTCCATACCACCGTTGAAGGCGATACTTTTTTTCCGGCAATCGACCGGCAGGAATGGCGAGTGTACTACCGCGAAGACCATCCGCCGGATGCGGAAAACCCCCACGCTTATTCCTTTGTATACTACCGCCGCATGGCTCCCGGCGAATGAATTACCTTTGGTCCGGATACCATCGTTTTAGTTGCTGCGCGGGAAGGCCGGCGTAGTACCCGATCAATAGCCCCAGATCGACTAGAGCTTGTCGCCAGGGCCCGTTTTCTTCGAAGCGGCGCGCCGAGGTAAGGATGGGATGGGGCAGTTTAACGACGCGTCCGCGGCGGCGCAATCGACGCTGTATGTCGACGTCTTCAAAAATCGGCATTTCCCGGAAGCCGCCGATATCCCGGAAAGTCTGCCGGTGCAGGAACAATCCCTGATCACCGTAGGTAATCCAGGCGTAATTGAGGCGCGTAACCCGGGAAATCATGCGGTAAAGCCAGCCGGGTTGGTCAAAGCGCAAGAAAAAAGCTCCCGCCAGGACCGAAGAATCGCTGAGGGTTTGGCGAATCAATGCGAGAAATCCTGGGGGAGGCGCCGAATCGGCATGCAAGAAAAACAGGATCTCTCCCCGGGCTTCCCGGGCGCCGGCATTCATCTGGCGGGCGCGACCGGGCGGTGTTATCCGGATGGGGCGAATGGCATCGCTATCGGGTAGTACTTCCAGGGAGCCATCCTGGCTACCACCGTCGGCAATAATCAATTCCCAACAACCGCTCTCGGCGGATAATCGCCGGATCAAAGCGGGCAAATGCCGGCATTCGTTGAGCGTAGGTACGATAATGGACACGAGCGGATTGGACGCCATAGTTTTCCAATAAAAATTCTGTTATGTATGCATTTTGGATTAACTTAACCCGGCACTATTAACATTCGAAAAAACAGCCATTGTGAACAACATCCTCTTCCCTACCGAGTTTTCGCAACACGCCCCGGAAATGTTTAAATACGCCCTGAGCATCGCCAAACGCCACGACGCCACCGTCATGCTCATGCACGCCTACGGCAAACCCGAGCCTTTGGTCACCGCCAAGACCGACGAAGACCGCCAGAATATCGTCAACCAAAAATTGCGGGAATTTGCCCAAAATCATACCCCCGAAGCGTTTGAGGACGTAAAGTTAGCATTCCATCCCCAGCTCGACTATCCTTCGGACGCCATTCTCAACGCCGCCCGGCAACAAAAAGCGGAGCTGGTGGTGATCGGCATGACGGGGCGCAATGACCCCAGCGATCGCTTCGTAGGCACCAATACCCTCAAAGTCATCGAACGGGTGGGTTGCCCGGTGCTCGCCATTCCCTCCGGCTGTAACTGGCAACGCATCCAGTCTATCACCTTTACCACCAACTTTGAATTTCGAGATCTCCCCGCCCTCAACTTTCTGATCGATTCTTTCGAAGGCGCCCACATCCACGTGCTGCACGTCATGCGGCAGGCCGAAGAACAAGACAACGAAAAGCGAAAACTGGAAGCCCTGCAAAAAGCCTACAACCGACACGATCACATGTCTTTCCAGCTCACCCACGGCGAGATCAAAAAGACCATCGAAGGCTACATCGAAGAGCACGGCTCCGATCTACTGGCCATGACCACCCACAAACGCAACCTCGCCACCCGTATCCTGGAAGGAAGCTACACCCGGGGCATCGCTAAGGAAATTGAAGTTCCGCTGCTTGTGTTTAAAGAGGTGTAAGGCTGGGGGGATGGGGTCTCGGGGCGTGATCACATCCATCCTTCCATTCATCCATCCTTCCATTGATTCAAATAGGTGCGAACTTCCTTTACGGTTTGTCGCGCCGAGCGTCCCACTCCGATCAGGGTGGCGGAGGCGTAACCCGTCCAGCCGCCGTAGCCGACCAGCCAGAGTCCTTCTATTTTGGCGGCGCGCGTGCCATCGGTGTCAATTTTTCCGTCTTTGCGCAGCAGGTTGAGGGGGCGCAGGTGGTCTAAGGCGTAGTAAAATCCGGTACACCAGATCACGGCGTCGATGGGTTGGAAGGCGCCGTTGGCCCATACGATCCCGTTTTCCGTAAAGCGGTCGAAAGGGGGTTGGGCGTGCAGGACGTCACGGTCTCGCGCCTCGCGGACGGAGGGCGCCATGATGATGTCGCCCAGGCTTATTTGAGGAGCCCGGTATTCCCGTTCTTCCTGCATAGCGTGGTATTTTTCCGTGGCTACCCGGAAGATGTAGCCGGCATCGACTTCGTCGGGCAGGAAATGGGGGGGGTGTTTGGTCACCCAGGTCGTTTGGGCGTATTTGGATACTTCGGCCAGAATTTGCGCCCCGGAGTTGCCCTCTCCCACGATTAGCACGCGCCGGTCCGTTAGGGGTTGAGGGTTTTGGTATTGCGAGGAGTGGATTTGCATTCCGCGGAAGCGTTCGCGGCCGGGATATTCGGGGATGTAGGGTTTCTTCCACCGGCCGGTGGCGCTGATGAGGGCCCGGCTGCGGTATTGTCCCCGGTCGGTGGACAAGAGGAAATGATCCGCGGTTTTTTGCACATCGTATACTTCGACCGGTCGCTCTACCGGGATATTAT
>CAYWHT010000101.1:6435-10178 GCA_964458135.1 uncultured Saprospiraceae bacterium
GGATATTATAGCGTTGCTCATATTGCCGCAAATAATCGATGACGTGATCCCGCGAGGGGAAGGCAGACTCCGGTTTGGGCATTGGCCATCCCGGCAAGGAGCTTTGCTCAGCCGTTGTGAATAAACGCAGGCTATCCCAGGCGTGCAGCCAGGCGCCGCCGGCACGGTCCTGTTCATCCAGCACCAAATAGTTCAAGCTGTTGCGTCGGAGGTAGTAAGCACAAGCTAAACCACTCTGCCCGCCGCCGATAACGATCACGTCATACATAGCCCAAAGCGAGTTTTTTGTCGTCCTTGCAACCAGATAACAAGATAAGCGGGTTAGAAGATCAAGGAAGGAGCAGGCGAGGGTCGCTTAAAAACAACGGATGGGCTGGAACCCTACCCACCCTTGACGCGTTTTTGATCAAAAGAAGGCCCTGACACGCTATGCTTCCCAAGCGCAACCTGGCATCGTACGTTTTTCGCCGTTTTGCATCTTCCGCCAATCTGGGATGGTTCATGCTCACCGCTACTGGCATTATCCTCATGGCCAGGGCCATTGCCCATCTGCTCTACTACCACTTGAGCGGTTATCCTTTTTCCGATCTTACGGGTCTGTGCCACTTTGTGTGCCTACTACTGGGCGTAGCCGCCTTTGCTTTGGGAGGGCGGCATTTGCGGGAGGCAGACAACCGGCTTTAGCGTGAAAGGTCTTTAGCCGGCATCTACATCAGGCTCCCCATCCGCCAGAGGAGGGCCGGCGCCGTTCCCGACACCTATCCATCCGGGTGGAACGACCGGCGGGCGATTACGTACAAGGCGTAAGCTACGAGCAAGGTTACGAGGATGCCCGGCCAGCTCACCGGACTATCCAGGAGCGCCATAACATCCGAGCTGCCGTAAATGGCTACGGGGATGGCCAGGATGATGCCGATCAGGGCCTCTCCGGTGATGAGGCCGGAGGCAAACAGCAAGCCGTTGCGATTGGAGGCGTTGACGGCTGCCTGAAAGCGGTTTCCCAGGGCGGCTTTTCCCCGCTGCTGGTGGCGTTCCACCAGCCAGGCGATAAGGCCGCCCAGCATAATAGCGCTATCCAGTTGGAAGGGCAAATACAGGCCTACGGCCACGGCCAGCACCGGGATGCGAAAACTGCTTTTGCGGGCGCGTTGGTATTGGTCGGCCAGGATGATCAACACCCCCAATCCCATTCCGGCAAAGACCATGGGCCAGGGCAGGTTGCCGGCAAATACGCCGAGGGCGACACTTTCCATCAGGGTGGCTTGCGGGGCCGTCAGGGAATCGGGCCGGGCTTCAGTGGGCGGGCCAAAGCCATAGGCCGTATTGAGCAGCTCGAGAACGAGGGGCAGGACCAACGCCGCCGATACGACGCCCACCATCTGCATGATCTGCTGCCGGTAGGGCGTCGCACCGAGTAAGTTACCCGCTTTGAGGTCCTGCATATTATCGCCCGCGATAGCCGCGGCGCAGCACACCACCGCACCGATGAGAATGGCGGCGGCGGGCCCTTCTTCGGCGCCCGACCCCAGCAGGGCCAGCAGAATCAATGCCGAAGTGAGGATGGTGGCGATGGTTACCCCCGATATCGGATTGTTGGAGCTGCCCACCAATCCGGCCATGTATCCGGCCACCGCCGAAAAGAGGAAGCCGGCGATGACCATCAGGATGGCCATCAGCGCGGTAATAGGCACTTGCTCGATTTCCCTTAAGTAGATGATAAAAATAGGCACGACCATGGCCCCGATGGCAATCAGCACCCAAAACATCGGAGCGTCCTGCTCGGTGCGTGGAATAATTTCTTTTCCGTGGTTTTTGATCGCTTCAACGCCGCTTTGGACGGCGTGGCCAATAGCGTTGCGCAAGCTGATAAGCGCCCACAGCCCCCCGACCACCATGGCGCCCACCCCCAGATACCGAACCTGACCACTCCAGATCGAAATGCCAATATCAGTGGCGCTGCCTTCGGGAGCCCCGTTAACGGCAATATAAATGGGAATAGCCAGCCACCAACTGATAACGCCGCCGGCAAAGACGAGCACCGCAATCCGGATGCCGACGATATACCCCACCGCAATCAAGGCCGGGGAAAGGTTCATCCCAAAGTAGGCGTACACCCGCTGACCCGCCAGAGTCGCCGCCTCGGCCACCCCTTCCCAAATCTTGAGCCCCGCCTCGAAGAATTTGACGCCCGCGCCGGCCAGTGCGCCCCATACCAGGTATTGCACGGACTTTCCCCCTTCCTCTCCCGTTTTGAGAACTTCGGCAGTCGCTACGCCTTCGGGAAATTTCAGTTGTTGGCGAACGATCAATGCCGAACGGAGGGGTATGGTGAATAATACGCCCAACACCCCACCCGCCAGGGCGATCAATAGAGTCTCCAGGTAATTGAAGCTTTCCCAGTAGCCCATTAGAATGAGCGCCGGAAACGTAAAGATGACCCCCGCCGCCAGAGACTCGCCCGCCGAAGCGGAAGTCTGTACAATGTTATTTTCCAGAATATTGTGCCGGCGGAACAGGCGGAGCACCGCCATCGACATTACCGCCGCGGGAATGCTCGCGCTGACCGTCATCCCGGCAAAGAGCCCCAGATAAGCATTCGCCGCCGAAAGCACCACCGAGAGCAGGGCGCCCAGAATCAAGGCTTTGATGGTGGTTTCCGGTAGTTTTTGATCGGACCCAATGTAAGGTTGGTTTTCTTTTTTCATTGCTTATAGGTGTGATTTGGTTAGCCGCTGCTTTTGATCGACTGGGAAGATTGGTTAAGCGGCCTAGTGTTTCGGGAACTAGCCTATCGAAACCCGGCGCCTATCAGTCGCACGCCGCTAAGGAGATAGCAAGCCGGCAATTTTTCCATGAAGGCAATATATAAAAAAAATTGCCTGCCCCGGACCGTCGGGATCATTCCCAAAAACCGTGAACAAGGTCTACACTCTATCGTTAAAAAAGTGAACGATTTGAGCAAACGGCATTTCTTTTAACAGCCGTTATCTGATTGTAGAACGAAAATTGTAAATGTCACTTATGAATTACCTTGGTTTGAACGCAGAAAAGCTAACCCAAACGAGCAATCTGCTAAACAAATTGCTAGCCAATTACCACGTATATTATCAGAACCTTCGCAACTTTCACTGGAACGTCACCGGTGAAAACTTCTTTGATTTGCACGATCAATTTGAGGAGCTCTACAACGATGCCCGCGAGAAAATCGACGACATCGCCGAGCGCATCCTCACCTTGCGCCACGCACCCATGAGCCGCATGAGTGATTACCTCTCTCATGCCGATGTAGAGGAAGCCCCCATCATGCAGGATGACGCCACTATGGTGGACGAGATTCTCGAAAATCACAAGATTATCATTTTAAACATGCGAGATATCATGAAGGCGGCAGAGCAAGCCGAGGATGAAGGCACGTTGGATATGATCGGCGGTTTTCTGGAAGATCTGGAGAAAGCTAGCTGGATGCTCGACGCCTGGCGGGTACGCAAAACTGCAAAGGTCGAAGCCTAACATTCGACGATAGCTTCCAAGTTACTTAAAAGTAACAGATTTCAATGGGGTTGCCGTACTGCAACCCCATTGTTGTTTTAGCGCTTATAAAACGTCAAAAACATACTAACCATGATTTACCCGCACCGTCAATTCCCGGTTTTTCTATTCGGATGCCTGCTGTTAATAGGTTTTATGGTGAATGGGCAAGAAAGCTCATCCATGATCACGGATTTTCGCGGATTGGAATGGGG
>CAYWHT010000102.1:0-8936 GCA_964458135.1 uncultured Saprospiraceae bacterium
CACAAAGCCGGTCGTTGGCTTCATCGCCGGACAAACCGCACCCAAAGGGCGCACCATGGGGCACGCCGGCGCCATCATCGGTGGCGCCGAAGATACCGCGGCTGCTAAAATGAAAATCATGAAAGACTGCGGCTTGCACGTAGTCCACTCCCCGGCCCAAATCGGGTCGACCATGGCGGAAGCCCTCGGCATGGCCATCAAGTAAGCCCTTTTAATCCAGTACTATGAAATATCTGCTCACCCTTTGCACCCTCTTTGCCTGGACGATCGCAGGATTCGGCCAAAGCGAAATGATCAAGGATTTGACGAAGAAGACCTGTGATTGCCTGGGGGGCGTACGCAGCCTGCCCGCCGTGGAAACGCAGCTGGATAGTTGCGTATCCAAAGCCCTGCTGTTGGCCGTGCAAGAGGGCAATAAGCGAGCCGAACGGTATATGAATGACGGGGAAGGCGTCAGAGCCGTCTACCAGGAGATTGCCAACGCCCTCCCCGGCTACTGTCCGCGGGTCCGGCAATTGATGCTCCGCGAAAAAAAGAAGCAGTACTATACGCTTTCCGAATCCGAATCCGTCAACAGCCTCTTCGAATTTGGCAACGATATGATGGAAGAGGGCAACTACCGGGAAGCCATCCAAACCTACCAAAAGGCGACCGAACAAGACCCCAACTTCGTCTTCGCCCTGGATAATACGGCCCTTGCTTACCGGCAACTCGAACAGTACGAGCGGGCCCTGGATTTCTACCGGCAATCCTTGCGCATCTTCCCCGAAGGCAACCTCGCCCTGAAAGGCATCGCCACCACCCACATGCTGATGGGCCAGATGGACCAGGCGCGCGAATATTTTCGCCGCCTCGACTTCCTCTATCCCGATAATCCCGAAGGGCCCTTCGGGCTGGCGCGCGTAGCCACCCGCCAGGGCAACTACGCCGAAGCCCTGGACCACATCTTCACGGCCCAAAAGCTTTTCCAAGCCCAGGGCGCCGAAGAAGCCCGCGAGGCCGAACAACTCATCGGCATCCTATACGACCGCCTCGACCAGGAGGGCCGCCTCGATCTGTTCCGGCAAAAAGCCAAAGAATACGGCGTGCAATTGGAAGGGATGGATTGATTGCTGCACTCCCCGTGATTGTTTGGGGTTGTGGGCATCTTTCATGGTAAGAAGTCCCGGCTATAGTTGCACAGCTACACAGCTCCAAACAACCGCAGAAAGTGCAACCACACATCCTCAAAAAGGATACCCAAACGCCAAATTAAACGTCAAATTCTCCGAGCGCCAATCCGGGTCGCCGATATCCACTGCATCGCCTACCCAGCGGTTGCCCGCCGGCAGCCACGGCTTGGTCAGCGGAAAAGCAAAGTCGAGGCGAATGACCAACGCGCTGATGTCGATCCGAAAACCGGTACCTACGCCAAAGCCCATCTGCTCAAAAACCCGGTCTAAGGCGAATTCGGTATCCTCGGCGTCAAAGGTGGATTCGAATAGCCAGACGTTGCCCGCATCCGCGAATACCGCCCACTCCAGATAGGCCCCCAATTTTTGCCGGAATTCGAGGGAGCCCGCCAGCTTGACGTTGCCCTTGCCTTCGAGAAAGTCCAGCACGCCGGACTCCGGATCCCGCGCGCCAGGGCCGATCTGTCGCGGCGTATAGGCCCGCAGGTCGTTGGGACCACCCGCCGTGAAGTAATCGAAGAAGGGCATAATGACCTCGTTGCCGAGCGGATAGGAAAAATTGCCGATCAGCCGGGAGGCAATAGTCTGCGTGGAGCCTAGCCGCCAATAATAGCGCAGGTCGTTTTCCATCTGCGCAAAGCGCGTGCTCAGGTCTGCTTTGTCCAGATTTTCCAGCCCCGGTTCTTCCAGCACTCCGTTCAAGGCGAAGGCAATCCGCCCGCGGTAAAAGTAGTTGTGGCGTTTGACCCGCTGTCGCCGGCTGTCAAAGGTGAAAATAAACTCCGGCTGAAAGATCAGCATCTGCTCCAGATTGATCAGGTCGCTGTACTGCCCCTGCGGAAGGTCTTGCCCCAGAAACAGCCGGCGCAATTCCGGCGTCTGAAAGCGGCCCTGCTGATAGCGGAAATGAAAAGGGTTGAATTCATTGGCGATGGTGCGCTGCCGCTGCCACTGGTAGCCGAAGGTAAGCTCAAATTCATTGAGGCCGATAAAGGGCGTAGTGGTGCTGTCGGCCGCCACCCGCTCCGCCAGATCCGGAAAGTTGGCTTCTTCCAGCCGGGAGCGGAAGGTGGCGGCGTCCTGACGGTCACTCTTCAATCGAAAGCGCACCCGTTCGGTCGTGTAGCTCAACTTGACGGAAGTTCCGGCCCGGATGAGATCATCCCGCCAATCCTGACTGACAAAGGGGAGCATTAATCCCGGAAAAACCAACTCCCCACTGCCCTCGATCTCCTGGAAGTAGTTGTTATCTTCATCGAGGGGAAAGTTGAAACTGCCGTCGCCGGAAAGGCGCAGCAATTCCGCCCCCTTAAAAATATTGCGGTTGGTGTACGTCAGGTTGACCTGCGGACCGATAAAGCGCGTCGTTTGGTAAGTGAGGCCCGCCGAACCTTCAATGCTTTGTTGTTTGCGGGGCGTGAGAAATACCTGTAACCGCAGCAGGCTGTCGCTATCGGAAAGGGGCTCGAAGCGCAGATTGACAAATTGGTAAAAGGGCAGGTTAACCAGGCGTTCCTGGCTGCGTTCGTGTTTGCGGGTATTGTAAAGATCGCCGGGGCTAAAAAGACTGGCCCGCAGCAGCGGTTTGGGCTCGATGCGACCCTCCCGGAAAAAAAAATTAATACCCTCGACCGTTTGCTTACGGGTGGGCGCATTTTCCGCCCGGAAGTTAAATTCGGGATAGAGGTCGATGGTTTCGATGCGTTGCTGCTTAAGGTCTTGGGGGGCTGTACTTTCCTTAACCGTCAGGCGGAGCCGCACCTCCCGCTGCCCGCTGATCGAATCGGCCAAAAACTTGAGGTCGCCCGCTTTGAAGAAAAAATAGCCGCGTCGGCGCATCCAATTTTCGATGCGTTGCCGTTCCGCTTTCAGTTTGGAAAGATCGTAGACTTGCCCGACCTGCAGGTGGGGCGATGGCGGCATGGCGGCGACTTGCTCCCGGATGGCCGCCTGTTCGATGTCCATGCGGTATTGGCTGATCCGGTAGGGTGCGTTTAACCTTACCCGGTACTCAACTCGCGCCTTTTGCCCCTGCGTGTCGAGGCGGCTGCGCACCCGCGGATCGAAAAAACCCCGGTTGACGGCCTGATTCGCCATGAGCTGCCGCACCTGTCGAGTGATCTGGGGATCGTAAAGCACCGGCGGTTCCCCCAGGCTCTTCTGCAAACCGGCCCACAGGCCTTTCTCTTTGCCGGTATCGAATAAGTTGTAAAAATACAGTCGAAAGGGCAGCCCCAATAAGCTGCGGTTGGGATTGGGCGCAAACAAGCGCTGCAGCTCGGGGCGGAGCTCCGCCGTAGTCACCGTATCGGGCGCTTCAATGGTGACTTCCGAGCCTGTGTATAAAAGGTCTCCTTCCTCCAGTACTTTGGTGGTCGAACAAGCGGTCAGGAAAAGGGCGAAGAGCAACAGGATAAATTTCGGGTATGGCATAGTCAATTTTCTCTTTTTGGAGCTGCACGCTTCCCGCCGCCGAACAACTCTAAGCGGTCGAAATCTTTAGAAAAGACCAGGGCGCCGCCCAGCTTGACGACCTCACCGCCGAGAAACTCGCTGATTTCCCGCCGGTTAAATATCCGGATGCGGAGCGCCCCGCTTTTCGTCAGGATATAGGATACGGTGATATTATCCAGGTAGGCCTGGGAACTGCCGTTGCCCCTCTGCTCATCGCTACCCCGGGCAACGCCGTCGACGCTGATTTGCAAACGATCGTTCAGAAAGCTTTTCTCCAGGCTGACCCGGAAGTCAGTAGTGCTAAAATACTCGGAGGCAGCGCCGCCGCCTTCAGATTCGATCTCGAAATTGAGATCTACAAAACCGATGTATTGGGTGGCCAGATTATTCAGGTAGTTGGTAAGCAAATCGCTGAAGCTTTGCTGTACATTGATGACGGAAGAACTGCCGGCGGTATTGCCGCCCAGGATAAAGCCATTGAAGAGCAGCAGCCCGAAGGCCTGCGAATTGGCCTGGGATTCGTTTTGGTTTACCCGGGCAATGGCGCTCTGGATATCCGAATTATTAGTATTGAGCGGCACATCCGGGTACTCGATAGAGGTGCCCAGTTCCAGTTCTTCGAGGGAGCCGGCCACCGTCAGAACGACGTAGAATTGCTGTCGCCCCTGCAGCTCCTGCTTTTGAGTGGGGGAGAGTTCTCCCTGAAACTGGGCGACCAAAGGAGCCGGATTGGCTTTAGTGGCGTAGCGTACGGCTAAATTCAGTTGGGGATCGTAAGGATCGCCCACCCAGTTGATTTCGCTGCCCTCCACCACCTTAAAAGTACGTTTGACCAATTCGGTATACGAAAAGCGGTACGTACCGTCCTTGACGTTCAGACCGCCGCTGAGATTAATATCGCCTTGTGAATTGGTCCGCAGGGCTAGATCCCCCTCGGCGCTTCCTTCAAAGAAATCACCCGAAATGGGGTCGGTGATGACTTTCAGCGCCAGCTCGTCGTCGATGGAGGCGTTGAGGGTCACATCCCAGCCCAGTACCCGCAGGGGCCGGGCATTCTGGATTTCCCGGCGCCGGATGCGCTCCAAAGTATCCGCTGGGTCGATGAATTCGATGACGCCCTTACCGCTTTCCACCATCTGCAGGGCATCGACGGTGTAGTTGTACACCAGGCGCGAGTCCGATCTATTGTTGATATTCAGCACCACAATAGTGGAATCGGAGCTACCGCTAATGCGACCGCTGAGATCGGTGCGCAGGCGGCCATAGTAGAGATCGTTGTCTTTTTTCTCCGTATCCAATACCAGGATGTTTTCGCCCGCCACATCCAGGTTAAGCCCGAAACGAATAAAATCGGTAGTGGTTAGCTCCCCTTCTATACCGATCTGATTACCACCCGGATCGGTGAGGGATAAGCCCGCCAGGTCAATGGTTGTGCGGAACCGGCCGTTGGGTAATTGGCGGCTTTGCATACGCAGGGGGCGGCCGCCCACCCGGTAAGTGACTTGCTGCAACGCGGGGCGCAGTTGGGCATTGCGGAATTGCCATTCCCCGTCGGCTCTCGGGTTGTCTACGGATCCCCGGATTTGGACGCCGCCCTCCAGGATGCCCTGCATCGCCTCAGCTTGTCCGAAAGTAAGCGGCTCGATGCGGGCAAGCTGCAGGGAGTCGACCCGGAGGTCGAGTTGAAGGGCCTCTGCGGGCCGGCTGGGTTGGTAGCGCCCCTCCACCAGCAGGT
This sequence comes from uncultured Saprospiraceae bacterium, assembly GCA_964458135.1. Lineage (GTDB taxonomy): Bacteria > Bacteroidota > Bacteroidia > Chitinophagales > Saprospiraceae > CAYWHT01. The sequence goes on from CAYWHT010000102.1 coordinate 5,362, forward strand.
CGTTACCGCGGCCTACCAATCGCAGGCGCGTCCTCCAATCCGCTTTTTGATCCTGTTCGGCTCGCGCCACCAAGTCGCCCAGCCGGGCTTTCAAAACCCGAAGGTCAATGACGCTGAGGTCGGTCTGCAGGCGCAATTGTCGCATGGGGTTCTGGAATCGAACTTTTCCGTCCAGAATACCGGCCAGGTAATCCTCCTTCGAACTGATCGTATTGCCGAGCAGCGCCAAATCGAATTCGCTAAAGCGTAAATCGAGCGTGTTCGAGTCGGGATTTTCCAAGATGATAGCCTGTTGGTTGCGGGTAAAGCGCCAGCGCTGTGCATTCACCGTACTGGGGGCGATAAGCAGACGATTGGCCCGGTCAAATTGCCAGTTCTGGTAGTTGAGGATGGCGTCGGGCGCCATTTCCACCAGGAGGGTATTGGAATCCCGCCGGATCAAGTTTTCCACCAAATAGCGGGTGCGTCCTTTTTCGTCGATTTGCCGCAGCGTGTTCCTGACCCGCTTATCTTTCTCCAGGCGACCGCTCAGGCTGAAATTGATCGCATCGACCTGGTCAAAAGCTTGCAGCCGCCGGTAAGCCAGGTCATAGCGGAAGGTGTCTTGCCGGGCCCGGAAGCTGAGGCCCAAAGTGTCCAACTCGATGCCGGCGTAACCTATTTTCGGCGCGAGGATATTGGCGTTCACCACCCGGCTTTTTGCGCGGTAACCCGCCTCGATGGATACGGGCCGCAGCTTTTTGAGCCCCGGGATCAGGCCGGAGGTCAAGAGGCTGGTATTGCGCAGCTGGAGCGAGAAGTTGAAATAATCTTCGGGATGGCCGATAATGGTGTCCTGTGGTAGCCGCGGATCGAAGTAAGAACGAATCAGTTGTTGCACATTGCCGGCCACTTGCGTAAGCGCGAATTGCCCGATCAAAAAGCCGGTAGCCAGATCGGAGTCCAGGTCGATGGTATTCTTTTCGGGATGAAGGGCGGCAGTCAGCACCAGGCTGTCGAGTTGCTCGTAAACCGTGTCGTAACGCAGCTGCAAATTGCGGATCGCCAGGTTGCCGTCAAAGTCGGCAGGATCGGAGCCGCGGCTCAGCAATTCCAGGCGGGTAGCTACCCTTAACGGCTTATCGGAAAATCCCAGGGCGTAGAAGTTGAGCTCCCGCAGATTCAGCGAAAGCTGAGCCAGTAAGGGTTGGTCCCCGAAAACTTCTACGGCTTTGGCTTCCAGCCTGGTGTCGAGTCCCGGTTCGTCGGCGGTAAGCCGGGCGGTGAAGGTGTTTTCCTGCAGGCTGCCAACGAATCGAAGGGCATCGCGCCAGTTGTAGAGCGAATCGGTAGGGACCAGTTCGAATTCGAATTCCGAGGCGAGTTGCGGGCCAGGCGTAAAGCCTTCTCCCTCGACGCGGGCCCGCAAGTGCAGCTTACTCAGGGATCGCCCGTAGAGGGAGTCATAAGCGGCGGGTTTTAGCAGGGCCGCGGGGGGGAGTTCCCGCCAATCGAGGCGCAGCTGATAACTGGAATCGCGTAATTGGCCGGTCGTTTCGAGCACGCCCAGGCTGCTGTTTAACGAGACTTCTGCTTGAAGATCGGTCGTTTGGCCCTGCAGGGTAGCCCGCCCATCGGCCACGTACGGCAATTGGGCTTCCGCGGGTAACAGCGAATCGGCTACGACGGCCCGCAAGGTGCTGCGGGGAATTTGCAGGCTGTCAGCTTTCAGATCAAACCGCATGCGGTCGGTTTGTTGCCAATCATCCACCGTGGCGGCCAGTACGACGGCCAACGGGCGCTCTTCTTCCTCGCCCAGCAGGCGAAAACGGCCCGCTATAGATTGGGCGTTGCCACTGACGCTACCGCGAAGGTCAAAAGCGGCGGGCAGGCGCTCCGGGGCTGGTAGGGTGCCGGTCGGGAGGTAACCCATCACCGACTCCCGCGTAACAAAAAGCGTATCGAGCTCGAGGTCAAAAGCCATCCGGCTCGAATCCATGACCTCCAACAACCGGCCGTGGCTGCGCAGGACCAGGGCAGCCGGATTGAGCCGGCGGGCGCTTTGCAGGTCAAATTCGTACCCCAACGAATCTAAAGACCCCCGGAGGTTGACCTGACCTGACACGAGCTCGGGTAGCTGCGTGCCGGCGGGTAAAGCACCGGGAGGAAGAAAACTTTGCAATCCGGAACGGCGGATTTCGGTAATGGCTAATTGTAAATCCATCCGAAGCCTTTCGGGAAAGTAGGTATTCTGAAGTCGACCGTCCAATCGCAATCGGCTATCCCATCCATCCACCCGTAACTTGCGGATGCCGAGGTCGCCAAGCGTACCCTCCAGCTGCCCCTGCAAGCGCAAGGGGCGATCTATATTTTGCCGAAAGGCATCCAGCTCTCCCAACGTTGGGGCAAAGAGTACAATCTCCCGGGGATCGATCGCACTTTCCAGAATAACCGTTTCCAATCCCATCGTGGTGTCCGGCACGACAAAATCCAGGCGGGTGCGCGGAATGCGCAGATTGGAGCCGGCCGTGCGGGCCTGAAGGTCCTCAACAAACAATTGTTTGGGATTGTAATGCAATTCCCCTTCCACCTGGCGTAAATTCATGCCGCTCTTATCCCGGCCGGCCACCTGCAGAATGTCGCCCCGAATATCGAGATTGCGGTAGCTGATATTGCGGAGGTCGATCTCGATGCTGTCGATGGCCATGTGGTTGTAATCGAATCCTTCGATGGGGGCGGCCGAAGGGACATCGTAGCGGAAAGCGCTCTCCCGCAAGGTGAATGCGGGGGTGGTTATGGTCATGCTATCGCCGAACATGCGGAATTGCGGTTGCTCGGTGACCACCTGGCCCACCGAGGTTCCCAACGCCAGTTCGGACATCTCCAGTTCGAAATCGATTTGATTCAGTTCCATCGACCCGGCCTGAATGCTTAGTGGGATGGGTTCGGCGGCAGTCGTATCGGAAGGGGGGGCAGTCTCCAGCAAGGTGAGTGCTACCGCTGTATTGGCAAGGGTTATTTTCCGGAAGTCGAGATCCAGCGTTTTTAGATCCGCCTTGCGGGTGCGGGTCTGAAAATGCCCCAATCGGATGTCAAAGATGGAGGCGCCGGCTGGGTCTTCGTAATAGAGCCGGATATCTTCGAGTAAAAGGCGGGCGTCATCCAGTAAAATGGGCAGCTCGGAGCTTTCGCCCCCCTCGGTGGGAGCTTCTTCGGCGGGCGGCCCTTCCGATCCGAAGGCTTCGGCGATGAATTGGTAGTTCATCACGGAATCCCGCTCTTGATCGGGGTGCAAATCGGCGCGCAGCCCCCGCAATTCGAGTTGGTCGACCGCCAAGATGCGTTGCCGCAGCAGGCGCCAGCGGAAATCGGCCCGCAAGCGGTTTAAATAAAGAAGAGTGTCTCGTTGGCGGTCTTCCAGGTAAATGCCCTCCAACTGTAAATAACTCGGCAGGCTAAACCGGATGCCGTCAATCTGCACGGTAGTCTCCAACCGTTCTTCGAGATAAGTTTCCAGGCGCCCGGTCAACTCCCGCTGTACGAAAGGCAATTGAATCAATAATAGTAGCAGAATCAGCAGGCCAACAACAACAAGT
>CAYWHT010000102.1:8946-10150 GCA_964458135.1 uncultured Saprospiraceae bacterium
CACGCAACCCGTATCTCAGCAGTGTTCTGGCGATGTTCATGAAACGCTTTTGGGTGATGGTTTAAAGCCTGGCAACCCAAAATTTGTGCATTCTGGGGTGGCAGACTACATATACATAAAACTCTAAGTGAAGGATATGTTGCGTAGGAGAGGAGAGATGTGGGTGAAATGACGAACGGAAAATCAAACTACGGGCACTAACTCTCTTCACCCTTGAGAAAGCAGTAAAAACAAGGCAATAATCAAAATTACAATAATGGCGAGGGTGAAGTAGTACTGATTGCTGCGCAGGGATTTATCGTACAGGAGGTTGACGAGGTCCAGCCATTCTTTGCCTTTGCCGAGCGGCTCGTGCACCATTAAAAAATATTTGGCCTTGCCGTGCTTTTTTTGTTCGCCGTGTTTTTTCAGGATAAAAAAATCCTGGTCGAGGAAAGCCAGGTCGTAGAGGTTGGTGTCTTCATCTATTTCCAGGAGAAATTTATTCCCTTCCAGATAGCGCCAGGAACCGGAAGATACTTCGCTATCTACTGATTTGAGATACTCGTTACCTTCCTCAAAATAATGCAGCACCGTCTCGTGGAACTCTTCATCGTCGCGAAATTCCAGCCACGATTTTTTCACGTAGTTTTCTTCTTCCCAAAGGTCTTCGCCGATTTTTTGCACGATGGGAATGAGCTGGTCGAGATAATCATCCAGATTATCGGCTTGCGGGCGTTCCACGCGCATCGACTGGGTCATCCTTTGGATTACTTTGTTGGCCAACGCTCTTTGCTGTTTCTGGTAAAACGAATTCCAAAGGATAAAAATACGCGCCTTACGGCAAAATCAACAGGCTGCGATCAGTTTTTTGCCCATTCTTTACGCTTGCGGAAGTATTTAGGGTGCACGATAAGCAGGCCGAAAGAGACGCAATCTTCCTTGGAGCGTTTGGCGTGGTGATCTCCGTGGGCCCGAAGGATAGCCCGGGAATACTGGCTGTCGAGTTGTTTAAACCAACTGAAGCGCCGGTGGATGTAGACGTCGTGGATGAGGAAGTAAATTACCCCGTAGATGGAGATGCCGATGCCGACGAAGAGCAGCCAGAACTGCGGGGTTGACAGGCCGATGATGTAGGAGGCGGCGCTGGGAATAGCAAAGACCAGGAAGAAGAGGTCATTCTTTTCGAAGAAGCCTTCTTTTTCGTGATGGGGCTGGTGGTGGT
>CAYWHT010000103.1:0-10122 GCA_964458135.1 uncultured Saprospiraceae bacterium
GATAATTGGGGCGCGCCTTTACATACGGGGAGGAATGTAGTGAGGCCGTAAAGGGTTGGGTCAGTAGATTTGCCTCTTTTTTCTGGAGTCGTAAATATATCAGAATTTCTATCAAGTAACAAGATTCGGGATTGGTTTATTGTGTTGTACAGGAGAAAGTAGTGGTGAAGGGTAGAAACAGGGGGCGGGGGTAGATGAAAGTAAGCCCGCTCAACGCCCTTGTCCTTCTACCTTTTACTTTTTACTCATCACTCTTAGCGATGAGAGATTAATAAGTGTCGTGTTTATAGTCTGACAACCCAAAATTTGTGAATTCTGACTTGCTCTTTTTCCGCCTTGCTGCGTTGGAAAGCCTCGACAGAACTTAGGCTATGCCTACGTTTTCCGCCTTGCCAGCCGAAAAAATAGCGGCGTCATATTTTCACAAATCCTGAGTTGTCAGACTATAGATAGACGGTAACTGTCGTCGACAGTCTGCGCAAAAGCAAGAACTTTCCGTCACAAGGCCACCGGCTCCAAATAGTGTACGCCATGTCGGATCATTGCTCCCTGGTAAACGATCTCCCGCAGCCCGATCCGTTTATGGTCGACCTTGAATTCCGCGCTATGTTGATCGATCTGAAAAAAGCAGGAAGGCGTGATATAGACGTTGACGCGCCCCACGCGTACGGTTTTGTCTACGTGGTAATGACCGGCAAAAACGTCCAGCGGCCCCGCCGATTGTTGTAACAACCGCAAAAACGCCTCGCTATTTTTCATGGCGTGCCGCTGATCCATGTAGGGTACACCGGCATGCACCGGAGGGTGGTGCATAAAAATAGTGAGCGGCTTTTCGGAGCTTGCCTTGCGGAGCATTTGACTACCCCATTTTTGCTGCTGCTCGGATAGGACGCCCGTAGTTGTATCAAAGAAGAGCAATCCTGCCTCCCGGTATTCTCGCTTGAAAAAGAGCTCTCCCTGGCAAAGGTCTTCCCGCCGTTCAAAAATAGTGGCGAGCATTTGGGGATCATCGTGATTTCCCGAGATGAGTTCGTAAGGCAAGCCGGTGGCGTCGATCTGGCCCTTTACCCAGCGATAAATTTCGGGATGCGGATCGCGGAAACACAGATCACCGGAGATGACGAGCAGATCAGGGGACAGCTCCCTGGCGCGTCGCAGAATATTAATACAATTGGCCCGCACATCGACTCCGAAGGTGTCTTCCCCCTGCTGACCGATGTGCAAATCGGTTACTTGAACAATTCTCATAGTATGTTAACGTAGAAATTTCCAGTATTAACATTCGGAGCCCCAATATTCCCGAAGCGTTATCCGCCAGGACGGTTCCCCGAATTCCGGATATTGACCAGGCGCTTCAGCAAATCGAACCAAAAGGGAGCGCCCAGGGTGACGGCCAGGGCCGTCACTACCCATCCCAGGATTTTCAACAGCCAATCGTACCAACCGTAGGTTCGCACATCCACATTTCCCCAGCCTAGCCCGAGGGGTGATTTGACGTGCTTGATCTCGGTGAGCAACAGCTCGCGGGCCTCGCGCAGTGCTTGGAGGCGCTGCGTATCGGTGGCGGCGATCGTTAGCGCCGTATCTGCCGGGCCGCCCGGCCGGGGCCTGAGGGTATCCGCGGAGCGAGCCGCGCGCAACGAATCCATGCCGAGTCCCGCCTCGGGAGAGGGCGAAGGCACGGCCGGCTCATTGCGCTGCGGCGCCCTATCCGGCAGGGGCCGGCCTTCGTAGCGCCGGGTAAAGTCTTCGGCCATCGCGACAATTTCGCTGAGCGCCTGCGGGTCACTCTCCAAACGTTCGTAGATAGAAAGGGTGTCGGCATTGAAAAGCACCGCGATAAACAGGCCGATCCCCACCAATATCTTCTGCGTATAGCGCTTGTACCATCCCGAAGCCCGGTCCATGACATTGTCGTACCATTCCTGCACCTTTCCCTTAAACTGATCGACTTCTTGATCGGCCTCCCTCAACAGTTGTTTGAGGATGTTTTTCAAATCGACATCGGGTAATTGTTCGATGCGTTCTTCTAATTTTTCTATACCCTCCCCTTTCAAAATAACATCCATAAGGATCGTCTGAAAGGTCTTCGAACTCATGTAGGAGGGCTTGGACCATCCCCGCCCGGGGCTCGAGGTGAGCAGGCGGTACATGGAATTTTCCTTGAAATCGGTCAGGAGGGTTTCGTGGATATCCGAAGAGGCCAGCAAATTGCGCAAGGCCTTTTCCAGGTTGCGGCCGCGCAGGGAAAACCAGGAAGCGATCAGCTCCATGATAGTGGTGGCCAATAGGCTGAACAACAGCAATACGAAAACGATGCCGATGACGACGGTAAGTAAATTCATGGCAGTAAATTTTGCGCCAAGCCTTTATTGCGCTGTCCCAGCAGTTTTTTCGAGGAATTCTGCGGTTATTTTGGTGCTGGGCATTATTTCAAATGCGCTTCGAACAATTCAAAAATTCGCCGGTATTCGTCCGTCCAGCTAGAGGGCTCCACAAATCCATGCCGCTCCAGCGGGAAAACGGCGAAATCCCAATCTTCTTTTCCCAACTCGATCAAGCGCTGCGCCAGGCGCACCACATCCTGAAACTGGACGTTATCATCGATCATGCCGTGTAAAATCAGCAACCGGTCTTCCAGGCCTTCCGCATGATAAATGGGCGAGCTGCGGTGGTAGGCCAGGCTGTCCCGCATCGGCGTATTCAGAATATTGCTGGTGTAGGGATGGTTATAGTGCGCCCAATCGGTCACCGAACGCAGGGCGGCGCCACATTGGAAGGTTCCGGGGGCGTTAAACAGGGCCATAAGGGTGATGAAACCGCCGTAGGAACCCCCGTAGACGCCAATGCGACCGGCATCGATGCCGTATTCCGCGGCCAGGAATCCAGCGCCGTCTACCTGATCTTCCAGGTCTTGCCCGCCCATGTGTCGGTAAATGGCCGTCCGCCAGTCGCGGCCGTAGCCATCGCTGCCCCGGTAGTCAATATCGAGCACCGTGTATCCGTAATCGACCAGCATATTATGAAACATGTACTCGCGGTAGTAGCTGCTCCACCAGCGATGAACGTTTTGCAGATAGCCGGCGCCGTGCACGAAGATAACGGCCGGACCGTCCGGTTCGGGGTTTTCGGGCCGGTACAGGCGAGCCGGCACTGCTACCCCGTCGCGGGCGCGGAAGCGAACGATCTCGGGCGCCCGCCAATCATAATCCTCGAAGGCTGCGGTAGTGGATTGGGTCACCCGTTTCATTTCCGCACCGGGCCGGTTGTCCATGACGAATAACTCCCAGGGCTCGTTGCTGAAGGAATAGCGGATGGCCAGATGTGCTTCGTCGGGCGATACGCTAACCTGGTAATTCCCGGGGCGGGTCGTCAATTTTTGCAATTCCCCGCCATCGGCAGGTAAGTGGTAGAAATGTTTTTCGTGGGGGTTTTCGGCATTGGCGGTAATGAAAAAGGTGCTCCCGTCATGGGATAATTCCGCATCCCGAATTTCGAATTCACCGCTGGTGAGCGCCCGCTTTTCACCCGTTGCGACTTCCAGGGTGTAGAGGTGGGAATAGCCGCTCTCTTCCGATTGAAACCAGAGGTGTTCCCCGTCGGGCATCCAACCGATGTTGCCGGCCGAAAAATTCCAGCTGCTGATGCCCGGGCCGCCCACCCAGGCGTTGTCCCGTTGGCGATCCAGCAGACTCAGCCGGCCGTCTTCAGGATGCAGCTGCATAATCCAGCGGTCTTTATTGTCGAGGGAACGAACCACTACGGCCGCCTTGCCGTCCGGAGCGTAAAAAGGACCGTGGAATATAACTTCGCGGGCTTTTTCGTAAGTTGCCTTGAAAGTGGCGGTATCGGGCAGGTATTCGGCCAAATAGGCGGGCTTGTCGTAAATACCTTCGATTTGTTTGGTATCGACCGTGTAAAAGGTGTCGCGTTGCCGGTCGTAAATGCCCAGTTCGTAGGTATTTTGTGGGCTGCCTACTTTAGAGCGGGCGTTGATCTCTTCAATGTATCCCGACTCGTCTACGTAATTCGGCACCATGGTATTCTCGCCGTTAGCGGAGGTGATTAGCCGGCAGGTTAGGTAGCGCTGATCGGGGCTAATACGGAGGTCGGAAAGGATTTTACTACCGTAATACACACTCGACAATTGGTTGGGGCGGATTTGTTCGCGACGTTTTTCGCGCAGGGTCTCTTCGGCTTTGCGCTCCCGCAAGATGCGAAAAAGCTCGTACTGGTCATTTTCCAGCCACTGACGGTATTCGGGCGGGGAAGCCGCTTGTTCTTCGGCGCCTTTGCGAAAATCAGTCAGCTGCTCGGTATAACCGCTATCCAGCGACCAGCGGTACAGATTATCTTCCCGCTCGTAGACGATAAAGTCTTCGTCGCCAGAAAATTGGGGATTGGACTCCCGATCGGCGGTGTGAGTGATGCGGCGGCGTTCGCCGGTATTGAGATTCATCCAGTAGAGGTCGTCAAAACGCTCGTACACCAACTGATCCCTGGCGTCGTTGTAGTCGCCGCCGGTCACCATGCGTCGTTCTGCTTGCGGGCTTAGTTGCTGCGGGGCCGTCCCTGCGGCATCGGTGCGGTAGGTGCTGCGCAGGGTATCCCCTTTTGGATTCCAGGAGAAATAGAGATTTTCACTATCGACCGACCAGCGGACGCTTTCGGGCAGATAGCCCACAAAAGCTTCACCCTGCATGATTTGGCGAATGCTGAGCGCGGATCGGTTGTCGGCCGGCTGCCCGGAGAGGCTGATTGAAAGGAGTAGGGCCAACGAGCCGGCAAAGGACCATCTTAACATGTGCGTACATTTTCGTTTATGCAACGCTAAAATTAAAAAAAGTTAGATAGCCCAAACAAAAGGCCGACAATAATGCCTATTGCCGGCCTGAAAAAGCGTAATAATTTGGAGTGTTCAGCGACTTGCAGTCGGTAACCCTATCCCTGTGTCTTAAACTGCGCTTCTTCGGTGCTTCCGTCCATGGCCCGCGTAGAACCCGAACGCTGCACTGTATTCTGGATATAGTCGAAGTACTGGGTACCCACAAAAGCTTGGTGCTTAACGGCCTGGAAGCCTTCTGGTTGCAGGGCGAATTCGCGCTCCTGCAGTGCGGAATAGCCGGCCATGCCCCGGGCCCGGTAAGCCTTGGACAATTCGTACATCGAGGTATTGAGGGCGTGGAATCCGGCCAGGGTGATAAACTGGAAGCGGTAACCCATGGCGGCCAGGTCTTCCCGGAAGGTCTCCATCTGTTGTTGGCTGAGGTTGGCCGCCCAATTGAAAGAGGGCGAGCAATTATAAGCCAGCAGCTTTCCGGGGTATTTTTCGTGTATCGCCTGGGCGAATTCGCGGGCTTGGCCCAAGTCGGGATTGGAGGTTTCCATCCACAGCAGGTCTGCGAAGGGCGCGTAGGAGATGCCCCGCGAGATGCACTGTTGCAGACCGTTGCGCACTTTGTAGAATCCTTCGGCGGTGCGCTCGCCCGTCAGAAAGGGGTGGTCGCGCTCGTCGACATCCGAAGTCAGCAGGCTGGCGGCATCCGCATCGGTGCGCCCGATGATGACGGCAGGCACGCCCATGACGTCGGCCGCAAGGCGGGCGGCGGTTAGCTTGTCGATGGCTTCCTGGGTAGGCACCAAGACTTTTCCACCCAGGTGGCCGCACTTTTTGGCCGAAGAGAGCTGGTCTTCGAAATGCACCGCCGCCGCCCCGGCTTCGATCAGGGCCTTCATCAATTCGTAGGCGTTGAGGTTTCCGCCGAAGCCGGCCTCGGCATCCGCAACGATGGGAACGATCCAATCCGTATTGCCCTGCCCGGTAACCGATTGAATCTGATCGCGGCGCAATAAAGCGTTATTAATGCGCTTGACCACATTGGGCACTGAATTAGCGGGATAAAGCGATTGATCGGGATACATTTCTCCGGCGAGGTTGGCGTCGGCCGCCACTTGCCAGCCGCTGAGGTAGATGGCGTCTAATCCGGCCGTCACTTCCTGGATGGCTTGGTTGCCGGTGAGGGCGCCGAGCCCGGTGACGACTTCTTGGCTTTTAAGTTTTTGCCAAAATTTCTCAGCACCCATACGGGCCAGGGTGTGCTCGATTTGGATGCTGCCCCGAAGTTTGAGGACGTCTTCGGCTTGATAAGTCCGTTGAATGCCTTCCCAGCGGGGATTGGTCGACCAGTTGGTCTGGAGCTGCTTGGATGTCATTGTTTGTTGCATTTTATCTTGGTTTGGATGGTTGTTAGTGGTTAATGAATAGGGAATTGGGGGGTATTGGGCGCTACGATGGTGTTTTTTAATGGGGCTCTTTTTCCATTCGGCTGCGCACTGTTCCTTATTAACTATGGCTTTATTCCACCAGCTCGTAAGCCGGGAGCGTCAGGAACTCGGTAAAAGATTCGGCGCGAGCCAGCTCGTCGAAGAGGTTGGCGGCTTCGGAGAAGCGGCCCTGTTGGTAGGCTTCGGGCCCGACGTATTGCCGGATCTTTTGGAGCTCTTCATCGAGCAGTTGTTGATACAGGGCCTCGTTGATCTTGCGGCCGTCATCGAGGGCGGCGCCGGCCCGTAGCCATTGCCATACTTGGGTGCGGGAGATTTCAGCCGTAGCGGCGTCTTCCATGAGGTGGTAGAGGGCGGCGGCGCCGTTGCCCCTAAGCCAGCTTTCTATGTAGAGGATGCCCACGTTGATGTTTTGGCGCAATCCTGCTTCAGTGATGGTTCCTTCGGGTACGGCTATGAGGTCGGAAGCGCTGACGGAAACGTCTTCGCGCAGGCGGTCGATCTGGTTACCGCTGGGCATGTGCTGGTCAAAAACTTCCATGGCAATGGGAACCAGCCCGGGATGCGCCACCCAGGTGCCGTCGTGGCCATCACTTACTTCGCGGAGCTTATCATTCTTCACCTTTTCGATGGCTTTATGATTGGCGTCGGGATCGTTTTTGATGGGGATTTGCGCGGCCATGCCTCCCATGGCATGTACGCCGCGCCGGTGGCAAGTCTGAATGACCAGTTGAGCGTAGGCCCGCATGAAGGGCGCCGTCATGGTCACCTGGCTCCGGTCGGGCAAGATGCAACCCGGGCGATTGCGGAAGCGCTTGATAAAGGAGAAAATGTAATCCCAGCGGCCGCAGTTCAGCCCCGCCGAGTGCTCGCGCAGTTCGTAGAGGATCTCGTGCAGCTCAAAAGCCGCCAGGATGGTTTCGATCAACACCGTGGCTTTAGTGGCGCCGCGGGGAACGGAGAGGTAATCCTGGGCGAAGAGAAAAACCTCATTCCAGAGGCGGGCTTCGGCCGCGCTTTCCAGCTTGGGAAGGTAGAAATAGGGACCGCTGCCGTTGGCTATCAGGCGTTGAGCGTTATGAAAGAAATAGAGCCCGAAATCCACCAGGCTGCCACTCATGGGCTCCCCTTCGAAGAGCAGGTGTTTTTCCGGCAGGTGCCAGCCCCGGGGTCGCACCATTAAGGTAGCGGTTTTTTCGCCGAGGGCATATTTTTTACCGTTTTTGGGATTTTCGTAGGAGATGTTGCGCCGGATAGCATCGCGCAGATTGATTTGTCCTTGCAGGGTATTGGTCCAATTGGGGCAATTGCTGTCTTCAAAATCGGCCATAAAAACCCTGGCGCCGGAATTCAGGGCGTTGATGACCATTTTGCGATCAACCGGTCCGGTAATTTCCACCCGGCGGTCTTGCAGATCGGCGGGTATTGGAGCGACGGTCCAATCGGATTCCCGGATATTGCGGGTGTTTTCCTCGAAGTCCGGCATTTTGCCGCCGTCCAGCTCTTTTTGTCTTTTCTGGCGCTCGGTTAGCAGGGATTTTCGTTTTTCGTTGAAATGCCGGTGCAATTCGACCAGGAAGGTTAATGCTTCGGAGGTGAGTATTTCGGCGAAAGCCGCATCGTACCGGCCCTTAATCTGGAGCCCTTCAATTTGCGGATAATTCGTTTGGGTAATCGTGGCCATGATCCGGTGTTTTTCGTTAGATAATTATTCGCAATATATAAATTTTTATCTGTTAGCGAAAATTCCGCTAAAAAATTTTATTCCTCAATTTGCTACTTTTGTGTTTATGGTTGTCGAAAAAGATATTATCAAGATGGTGTTTGGCTTCAAAGTCAAGTACTTACGCCAGCAGAAAGGCTTGTCCTTTCATCAGTTAAGTGAGCGGACGGGGCTTTCCACTTCCTACTTGCACGATATTGAAAAAGGGAAGAAGTACCCGAAAATTGACAAGATCTCCGCCCTTGCGGAGGCGCTGGGGGTGAGTTATGACTTCATGGTGTCGACGCGGGCGAGCAAAAAGATACAGCCGGTGATCGATTTACTGACTTCGGGTTTTTTGAAAGAATTCCCCCTGGATCAGTTTGGCATCAGCCCGGACAAGATTTTCGAGTTGTTTTCCAATACGCCCGACAAGGTCAACGCTTTTGTCAGCACGATTTTCAAGGTGACGCGCAATTACCAGCTTCAGCGGGAACATTTGTTTCTGGCGGCCCTTCGTTCATACCAGGACATGTACGACAACTATTTTCCGGAACTGGAGCGGGCGGTCAGGAGTTGCCGAACGGCTTTCAACATCCGCGGCGTCTTGCCCTATTCGGTAGCCTTTTTGGAGGGGTTGTTGCGCGAGCGTTTCGGTCTGAAGGTCGACCGGAAAAATCTAAAGCAGTACACGGATCTGAGCGGGCTGCGTTCCTATTTTTCCCGCAAGAAGGGCGCCTTATTTCTCAATCGCGGGCTCAGTCCCGCCCAGGAAAAATTTTTATTGGGCCGGGAATTGGCTTTTCAGTATCTCGGGCTAGCGCCCCGGCCCTACCTGACGCGAATATTAGAGGTGGATTCTTTTGATTTGCTGCTCAACAACTTCAAGGCCTCTTACTTTTCGGTGGCCTTGTTGATGGATGAGCAACTGATGGTGGAGGATATTGAGTGGCTGGCCGGTCAGCGGCGCTGGCAGCCGCAGGAATACTTGTCGTTGCTCGACAAATACGACGTCAGCCCCGAAATGTTCCAGCAACGGCTCACCAATATTTTGCCGCAGCATTTCGGCATCAAGGATTTGTTTTTCATCCGCCTGGCCGGCGATGCGGATTTGAAAACCTACCGGATGACCAAAGAGCTGCATCTTTCCCAGATCCACAACCCTTACGCCAACATGGCCAACGAACACTACTGCCGGCGCTGGGTATCGGTAAACATCATCAAGGAGATGCGGGCGCGCCAACAACTCGGCGGCGAGATCCAACCCATGGCGGATGCACAAATCTCCAAATATTGGGAAACCGACAACAGCTACCTTTGCTTATCGATCGCCAAATCCGAGGTGCTGAGCGGTAGTCCGGTAAGCGTAACCGTAGGCCTGCTCATTAACGAGCGCCTGCGTGGACTTTTCAAATTCCTCGACGACGTTCCGGAACGCATCGTCAATACCACCTGCGAACACTGCAGCATTTCCGATTGCGAAGCCCGGGCCGCCCCACCCGTGGCGCTAGAAGCCGCAAATAAAATGAAGCGCTTGCAGCAAGCTATTGAAAAGTTGGAGGAAAATGCCTAAATAGAAAGAAAAACGTCAGCATGCACCCGATCGATGTTATGCAACGTAACCTGGCGGATGCACCTATTCTGTTGAAGGATTTACTCCGGCAGATTCCTCCCTCTCTGCTCAAAGTGCGCCGCCATCCCGAACGCTGGAGCATCCACGAACATACCTGCCACTTGGCCGACGTGCAACCGCTGCTCTACGATCGCTTCCTCACTTTCAAAAACGCCGATCACCCCGTATTCCAGCCCTTCCTGCCGGGCACCAATGTCGATGACAGCCACCTCCTGACCATGGACTTGCGGGCGGCCCTGCACGCCTTCACCCTGGAACGGGCACGCCTGCTCGACCAGCTCGAAACCTTTACCGAAGCCGATTGGCGCAAACAAGCCAGCCATCCCGAATACAATGTCTATACTCCGGAAATTCTACTGCGCCACGTACTGATGCACGATTACCTGCATATGTATCGCATTGAGGAGTTGTGGTTGACGCGAGAGGAGTATTTGTGAGGGTGAGTTGTTGATGCCTTGGGCTTCTGTTGGGGGCGATTTATAGTCTGACAACGCAAGATTTG
>CAYWHT010000104.1:0-10077 GCA_964458135.1 uncultured Saprospiraceae bacterium
ATACTAAGCAATTAGTAAGACCACAAGTCGTGTTCAAAGTTGAAGATTTCCTTTTCGATCCGCTCGGCTTCCAGCAAGCGATCCACCCCCGAGAGATAATCCTGAATCCGGCGGTTGAAGACGTTGGATTCTTTGTAGATATAGCTGGAGAAGAATCGCATTTCGAAGAGATCTTCCCAGGACATAGGGGCGGCGTCGTTGCCGTACATGAATACCTTTTCTTTGGCCAGCATTTCGCGAGCCTCGGGATAATAGACCCAGAACATGGGTTGCTCGTAGAGGAAGTTGCCGTTGTCGTCCTTGACGTCGAGGAGGGGAGCGATACCGAGGATGCGGACTTTCAGGGTGGAGGTTTCTTCGTCGAAGAACCAGATTTCCTTAATGCGGTAGCGTTTGATATCGTCGGGGTTGATCTCGTTGGTTACCACCTTGACCTCTTCTTCGTAAGTTTCGGGATCGAAGGAGACTACCGTATCGGTGGAGGAGCCCATGGAAGCTACTTCATTGGGCTCCAGCTCGGTGGTGAATTTATCATCGATGGTGTTGTAAACCGTGATTTCCCCGCTTTCGGCCGCTTCCATCAAAATCGTGAAGAGCGGGCGCTCGGGGTAGCGGAAGGTCAGGTTCATCTTCTCGCGGGTATCGATGACGCGCCAGATGCGCTTTTCCCAGAAGATATCGGCCTCCCGTACGTGGTCATAGGGAAGGACGCGGCTTTCTACTCCCAGCTTTTTTTCGGTAATGCCGTCGATGGGCGCATCGGTGTCTTGTTCTTCGGCGCCCATAATTTCTCCCGATTCGGTCATGATGTTCTCTGGTTCCTGGGCCAGGGCGGGCAGGGCAAACAGGAGCACGAGGAGCGAGATGCAGGACAGCTTCAAGGCAAACTTCATGGTTATTTAGATTTTAACGTGTAATAGCACAGTACCATAACGGAAAAATGGTCTGTGCTATTACGCGTGGAGGGTCATTAATTATTACTTAATGCGGAACACCAGGGAATTGACCTTACGACCGGCCCGGTCTCCGGGGCAACGCGCCTTGACGTTGTTGAAGAAGAAGCGGTCGCCCGGTTTAGCCATATTGATCAGGCGGCGGGAATCCGAGTTGAAGGTTCCGCCGGGGTTGGTGACCGAAATGGGGTCGCGACGCGCGGGAACGTATACGAGTTCGAAGCCTTGGATTTCGCAGCGGGCGTCGAAGTCGAAATCGTCCAGCCAGGCGATCAATCCTTGCTGCGCTTTGAAAGTGCCGTTGCCGATTTCCCCGTCTTCCTGCTTGCCGAGGCGCGCCACGGGGTCGGGAATGCGCTTGACGCGGAACTCCTTGGAGCTGCGCAGCCCTCCGCCACTAACGACGACCTGGCATTTTTCGGGGCGGGAGACGTTGACGATATAGTTGCCTGTGCCGCCGGACCGCTGAATTGAACCGCCACCCCCCTGAATGTTTACCCGGAGGTCGTTACTGGAAACCCCGGCGGCGGAGACGGAAATGGGGTTGTCTACCCCGATGTAGAACACGTTCATCTTATCGGCCGAAACGGCTACCGAACGCTCGCCCACTTCATATTCGAATTCCTTTTCGTACTCCTCCGATTCGCCGGTCAGTGGGTTGGTGACGACGATGCGGACGTTGTACGATTTGGTGCCCAGCCTGCGCGCGGTGGTTTCGTACTGGGCTTTACCGTCTTCCACGGGAAGCTGGTTGCCATTGACGAAAATTTTGGTGCTTTCCCCGGCCGAAGAGCTGTAAGCGCTGAGGAAGACCTCCGCCGAATATTGCTCTCCGCGGATGACGTAACCCGAACGCGCCGAGATGACCGGCTGGAATTTATCGAATTTGATTTCCGAAACCCCCATCTTGTTGAGATAGTAGTTCAGCAAGGAGGTCGAAGAGGCCTTGGCGTCATTCTGGATTTTGGTCAGAATGGGCATGACGGCCGCTACCGGCATCTGGAAAAAGTTGTACTTGACCCAGTCTTCCTTGTCCGACTTTTCCACCGCGGCGGTGTCGATCTTCAGGGGCAGGGACTGGGCCATCTGCGGGTCGTTATCCGTCAGCGCCAATAGTTGCTGGCGCGTATCTTCGATTTTCTGTCGCAGTTCGTATCCCTGGCCGCGCTCGGAATTCGGCCCCTCAATTCCCACCAACAGGCGGGTGGTGACATCTTTATCCTTGATGCGCTTGGGTTTGGAGGGGTCTTTTTCCGAAGGGCCGCCGGCCGCCTGGAAGAGCTCGTTTTTCAAGTCTTCGACGTAGGTGACGAATTCTTCGGAAATACCTTTGGCTTGCTTGGCCTTATCCAGGATCTCCTGGTTTTGCTCGTTATCGTAGGCATCCGCTTGCTGCTGGATGCTGCTCAGGATGGAGCTATTGGTGCGCTCCACGATGGAATTACTGTTATTGATGCCTTTATCGATGGTGAAAAAGGCATTCATCACCTCAGCGGAGATGTTCAACGCGAGCAGGGCCGTCAACACCAGATACATCAGGTTGATCATCAACTGCCGTGGCTCCTTAGGTATGGACATAGGGCAATGATTTAGTGATTAGTGAATGGGTTGATTTAGCCCTGAGGCCGTACGTTGGACATGGCGGCGATCATATTGCCATAAACGTTATTCAACGCGCTGTAAGCATTGTTCAGGGTGCCAATATTGCGGTTCAGGGCCGACAGCTGCTCCTTGTACTGCTTGGTGTCTTCCAGGGAATCACTCAGGTCGGCCATGGCTTCGTTCAGCTTGCTGTAGAAATTATTCATGGCTTTGATTTGATCGCTGGTTCCCGAGAAATCGACTTCCTGCAGCGCTTTCAAAGAAGACAGACTCTTCGACATATTCTGCAATTCCGACAACATGCCGCCCAATTGTTGTTCTACGACTTCGCCGTTGAGGGCCGGAGCCTGTTGCTGCACGGGGGCCGGCCCCGCGGTAATGGGCTGAATTTGCGCGCTGTAATTATCCAGACCGGGATAGAGTTTTTCCCAGTAGTAGTCTTTTTCCGGGCCTACCAAGCCCAGGAATAAGAAAATAAAGGCCTCTACCGACAGACCGATGATCAGCATGGTGCTGGCGCCTTCCCAGCTCTCGAGTTTAAAAAGGGCGCCCATCAAAACAACGGCGGCGCCGACACCGATAATCAGGTTCTTGATGTACTTGAAACCTTTGGACTTTAAAAAGCTCATCTCCTTGTAATCTTTTAAAAGTTTTGTAGTAAAGTTGAACTCCACTTGTATAATGCAGGCCGTCGCAAAAGTAACAAGTGGGGGGATAAAAACTGGGTAATTATTAAAGAAATATGGATACTACGCCTAAACGCAGTACCCATATTCCTTGGTTTCCGGATCTCCGGAAAGAAAATTTTCTCGAAAGTGAATTTCTAAAAGTCATTGATCGAGCGACCGAGGAAGGTTAGGGCACAACGGAAACCAATGTAGGATTTGGTGGTGTCTTGGTATTCCCAATCGCGGCTTCCCGTTTGCAGGAAGTGCATGACGTCCTTCCAGGAACCGCCCCGGATGGTTTTACGCTTGTAGGCCTCGGGATCGTCGGCCTTGGCGTCGTAACGAATGTCGGGGTTGAGGTCGTGGATGAAGGAATAGGCATTTTCCGAGTAAGCCGATACCGTCCATTCCGCAACGTTGCCCGACATATTGTACAGGCCGTAATCGTTGGGGAAGTAGGCGTCGGCCTTGACGGTGTACTGCCCGCCATCTTCGGGATAGTTGCCCCGGCCGGGTTTGAAGTTCGCCAGCAGGCAACCTTTGGCGTTGCGGATGTAGTACCCGCCCCAGGGATAGGGCGCCAGGTCGTGACCGCCGCGGGCGGCCCATTCCCATTCAAATTCAGTGGGCAGACGGAAATCTTCGGTGTTAACGCCTCCGTTGCGGGTATTGTAGGAGTTCCAGATGTTGGTCCGCCAATAGCAAAAAGCGTTGGCCATGTGCCAATCAACCCCCACTACCGGGTAATCGTCGAAGGCGGGGTGCCAGAAATAATTCCGGGTCATGGGCTCGTTGTAGGAGTAGGCAAAGTCGCGAATCCAAACGAGCGTATCGGGATAGATGTTAACTTTCTTGCTTTTGATGAAGGAATTGCGGGGCGAACGGCCGTCGTCGGTGGCGGCTTTCTGCCAGTCGTACCATTCGTATTCGTAAATGAATTTGGAAACGTCGTATTCCCGCTTGCCGGCGAAGCGGTCGTCTCCCTGGTAGTACATGTCCTGCAGGAGATCATCCGACCAGTCAATCTCGGCTTCCCAGTCGATTTGTTCCTCGCCGGTTTGTTCGTTGACAATGTAGTGATCCAGGTAAGCGTGCGCAATGGAATCGCGAACCCAGTGAACGAATTGGCGATACTCGTTATTGGTAATTTCCGTATCATCCATGAAAAAACCTTGAATCGAGATCGCCTTGGGACGTTGTACGAATGTATTACTGACATCCTGATCGCTCGGGCCGATGTGGAAGGTTCCGGAGGGAATGTAAACCATACCGTAGGGGTTGATCCCTTTCCAGTCTGGGCGGTCCATCACTCCGATTAATTCGCCTGCTTGCTGTTGGCCGCCACCACAGGCCGCCGCAACAATCACGAGTAAGCCTAACGTGATTTTGTGTACGTTTTTCATGTTAACACCTAAGTTTTCCTTCAGATTAAAATATAATTAATCTATTAATTTGAGCGTAAAGATAGCTCGTTTTATACGTTTACGAAAAAATAATATGGACGCGTTTCGCCTTGATCTTTTTCGCTCTGATTTGCATACCCCTGCTTGAACGTCCTTTCGTTTGCTCTTAGTATGGTTGCTGGATCTTTTTATGACGGCCGGCCTATCTATAAGGAGCGTGGGTTGTAGATCACGTTGGGCAGCCGGCCTTTGCCGATTTGTTTGTTCAAATTGTAAGTCAGCATAATTTCGTGGGAACCGTTGCCGGCCAGGTTGATATCGGAAAGTGTCAGGTCGTAGGCGTAGGCCAACGTAATCTTTTCACTTAACTTAAAACCGGCCAGCATAGCCACGGCGTCTATGCTATCCGAATTGTATCCTCTAAACGACGCGCCTCCGAAGATATTGCCGTTAAAGCGAAGTAATACGGAAACGTCGGTTTGCAATTCATTGAGGTCGGAACGAACAAATACCGAAGGGTGCAGACTAAGGGTGGTGTTCAGGTCGAACCGGGCGCCGCCGTTGAAAAAAAAGGTGCGTTGTTGGAGCAGGCTGAATCCGTTGAATTCCACTTCCTGCTCCGTCAAATTGCGGGCCGACAGACCGAATTCGAAGCGCTCCGTCTGGTAATAGACGCCGGCGCTGAAAGTCGTCGATTGTGCGCTTTCCTTGCCCACGGGCAGGAGGTCATCCTGGTGGTCGATGATGCCCGCGCCCTCATAGATGCCTTCGGGCGTGCGCAGGAGGCTGCCGTCAAGCGTGCGTTGGGTGATTCCGCCCGCCAGTCCAATAGACAAAATGCCCGAACCGAGGCCCAGTTGGTAATTGTAAGAAAAAGTGGCCGATAAGTTCTGCCCGGCGCCCAGGCTTTCGTTTTCGAAGTTTATACCGACCCCGCTGCTGAAAATGTAGAGGGGAAGGTGGGCGCTCACTTGCTGCGAAACGGGATTGCCGTTGCGCAAATCGCTATTGTCGGTGCCCAATCCCACCCACTGCGTGCGAAAGGCGCCGTTGATGCTCAGGGAATGGTCCAGGCCCGCGTAGGCGGGATTCCAGTTCAACTTATTCATCATGTACAGACTGTAGTGGCCTGCCTGCTGCGCCTCCAACGTTCCGGCAACCGAACTCGCCAGCACCAAAAAGAAAATAATCGGCCGGTATGCTTGCTTCATTTAGAACCTGATTAAAAGCTCGCTAGAGCTGAAAAATACTCGTCCACTCAAGATAACGAGGAAGGCGCAAAAAAATAAGCTCCCCGTGGGTTTATGTCAGGCGCTTACTAAATTTTTCACTTCTTCCAAAGTCGTAACGGGCATCTGACAAGTATAATTGCGGCACACGTAGACTTGGGTCTTTCCGTCTGCGTTTCGTCCGGCCAGCAGAGGATAGGCCTCATCGGCGGTCGTGCTGGCCATGATGACCTTGTTGGGGATGTAAAGGCGGTTGACCTGGCCGGCCAAGCTCTCGGCTTGCGCTCCGACGACGGCAATTTCGTGGTAGCCGTAGACCGAGCGGATCATGGCCCTGCCCCAGTTGGCGAAAGAGGTGGCGTACTTTTCCACCGATTCCCGCACGCGCTTGAGCATGCCATAGGCTTGTTCCTGGTAATCGCGCCGGTCTAACAAGACGCCCAGCCGCATCAAATTGTGCGCCATGGTGGAATTTCCGGAAGGGACGGAGCTGTCGAGCAACTCCCGTTTGCGCACGAGTACCTGCTCCTGATCCTTGGCGGTATAATAGAAAAAGCCATTATCGGCATCGAAGAAATGTTGTTGCACGAAATCCATTAGGGCGGAAGCCTCCCCTAAATGTTCGGTCTGGAAAGTCACTTCGTATACATCCAGGAAGGCGGCGATCAAGTAGGCGTAATCGTCGAGATAAGCTGGATACTGGGCGCGCCCCTCGCGGATGGTGTGTAGCATGGCGGCAGATGCATCATCCGGCCGGAGGTGTTTTTTGAGAAATTGCAGGTTGCGTTCGGCGCTGTTGCGGTAGGCGTCTTCGCCCAGCGCGGCGGCGGCACGGGCGTAGGCCGAACACATCAGGGCGTTCCAGGCGAGGATGATTTTATCATCTAGCCCCGGCCGCACGCGTTTTTCCCGTTCTTCGAACAGTTGGTTGCGGTGGCGTTCCAGTTGCGCTTCTAATTCTTCCACCGCCAAGCCCCGCTCGCGAGCGAAAGCCTCCTTGTCGTGCGGGCGCCACAGGATGTTTTTGCCTTCCCAATTGCCTTGCGGTTCCAGGCCGTAAAATTGGCAGAACAGTTCGGCCTCCTCTCCCAATATTTGTTGGACTTCGGAGTAGCGCCAAACGTAAAACTTGCCTTCTTCCCCTTCCGAATCGGCATCGAGGGCAGAATAAAAGCCGCCTGCGGGATGGGTCATCTCCCGTTCGATGAAGGACAGGGTTTCCCGGATGGTCTGCTCGTACAGCGGTTTCCTACTAGCCTGGTAGGCGCTCGACAGTAAGCTGACCAGCAGGGCATTATCGTACAGCATCTTTTCGAAATGCGGAACCAGCCAGGCGCGGTCGGTAGCGTAGCGGGCAAAGCCGCCCCCCAATTGGTCGTAAATGCCTCCCCGGATCATCTTGTCCAGGCTTAGCTTCAGGTGCTGGAACGCCGCTTCGGCATCCATGAAGTGCTGGTATTCGAGCAGGTAATTCAGCGAAAAAGTACTGGGAAATTTGGGGGCGTTGCCGATGCCGCCTTCCCGCTTGTCGGCCGACTTTAGAATTTGCTCTCCGATGGCGCGCAGGTTCTCCGGGCTGAAGGCCTCCTGGGGGGCTAATTCCAGAAGGTCGTCGCGCAGGAAGATGTCGTCGGTTTGCTGGATGCGTTGGGTGAGCCGCTCGGCCTGTTCCTCCAATTGCCGGCGTTTGTTTTTGTACATGTGGGCGATGTTGTTCAGCACTTGCATCCAGGAGGGGCGGTTGTGCATGGGTTGGGGCGGGAAGTAGGTGTTGGCGTAAAAAGGCCGCCCGTCGGGCAACAGGAAACAGTTGAGCGGCCAACCGCCCGCCCCCGTGATGATCTGACAGGCGTCCATGTAAATTTGGTCGAGATCGGGTCGCTCTTCCCGGTCGACTTTAATATTGATGAAATGCTGGTTCATGTAAGCCGCCGTCGCCTCATCTTCAAAGGATTCCCGCTCCATGACGTGACACCAGTGACAGGTGGAGTAGCCGATGCTGACCAGTACGGGCTTGTCTTCGCGCCGGGCCCGCTCAAAGGCTTCTTCCCGCCAGGCGTACCACTCTACGGGATTATGGACGTGTTGCAGCAGATAAGGACTGGTTTCGTGTTGAAGGTGGTTCATGTGGCCTGTGGTTTTACCGGAGGTGTTGGTTATTGTAGGTTGCCAACCCCAATTTTGGGAATGACTTGGCAAGCTATAACACCAACAGAGCAAGGGAAGGAGGAGTTCGGTTGGAGAGGGCTTAATGTCGCCTGTTCGCCCGCAGGCTTCTAAAATGGGAACTTGCTTCCGCTATCCAATCGCATAATCCGTCAACCGGCATTTCACTTTCAGGATTTGCTGGATTTCCTCCGGCTCCACCTCGTAGGGTTTGTATACGGCGTCGTTGTCGGAGATCAGGCGCAGGCGGACCATTTGGTTGCCTTCGCGGATTTGCTGAATGCGTTTGGCCACGACGACATCGGTGACGATGACGTAGACCTGATTGTCGCGCAGGATGTCGCCGCGCTCCAGCCGTTCACAAACGACCGTATCGCCGTTGGTGATGGTGGGCGCCATGCTGTCGCCGCTGATTTCGAAGGCAATGAGTTCGCCATCCATGCCGGGAATGGAAAACTTTTGGAGGTTATCCAGATATTGCGGGTTTTGGTGCTCCACGGCGTACCCGGCCAGGGCTTGCTCCGGTACGAGGGTGATGTTTCGCCGGCCGTAGGATTGCCTTTGGTGCGAAGGGCGGGTGGGGATGCTCCCTTCTTCGAGATCCTCTCCAAAAAACATCACATCGTTGCGGCCGAAGATGTAGTTGGCGTCGATGTCGTAGTTTTCGAATAGCCGGTTCAGTTGATCCACCGTGATGTTGCGCTGCCCTTTGAGTATGCTATTGATCACGTGATTGTAAGTGCCCAGCTTCTTGGCAATGTCAGATTTGCCTTTGATGTGATTGTATTTCTTCAGGGTCTGAAATACCCGGCGAAAGCGCTGGTTGACGATATTTTCCGAAAAATCTCTCATGGTTAAAAAAAAATGTTTTGATTTGCTTGCTTTACTAAAACTTATTGTTTTATATTTGGGGCAACAAATTGCGAGTAAAACAAATAATTGGCGCTAACAAGTTCCAAGATACAAAAAAGTGTATAAAATTCGAAGCAGATGGGAACCCATAAATCAAAAGATTTTCATCAGCGGGAGCGATACGGATGGCAAGAAGATTTATTTTCCAATTCGCAGACGATGCGGCGCGGCAGATCGACCGCCTCCGAACGCGATATGACGCCGTGGCTGGCCCTGCGCCGCTTATTGCGAATGTTTGCCCGCTGGATGACTTCCTTGCGCTTTAGAGTGCGGGCGGGCCGGTTTTCCCTACCGGCTTTCCTGCGCTTGCCATGGTGGAAAGTGGGACTGGCGCTGCTTGCGGTTTACATTTTGACCCGGAAAGACCTTCAGTTCTCGCTGGATATGAAATCACCGTTGGGGCAGGTGCATAAAGATGAAGAAGAGAACTCGCCCGGGCCTTCCGGGGTAGCGCCCTTGGATGTCGCCCGCCGCGGGCAGCCCGCAGCCCACCGGGCCGCCCACCCAAGCGTGGATGCGCTGGACGATGCCGCCGTACGGGCCTACATCAACCGCTTCGTCAAGGTGGCCATCGCCGAAATGGATAAATACGGCATTCCGGCCAGCGTGAAAATGGCGCAGGGCATCCTGGAAAGCCAGGCCGGAAAAAAAAGTGGAGTGAAGCGCACCCATAATCACTTTGGCGCCCCCCTAAGACAGGGTAGTTACGAGACGGCCTGGCAAAATTGGCGAGCCCACAGCGAATTACTCAGCAATCAATACAACCGGCTCTTTGCTTACGGCCGGGACTATGGCAAGTGGTCAGCCGGATTGCAGCGGGCCGGATACTCCCCGGATCCCGCCTACGCACAGAAATTGCAACAAATTATCGAGCGTTACCAACTCCATACCCTCGACCAACGATAATCTCACTCTCGTCTTAATACTTGCCTTTTTTTAAGTGGTTTTCTCATGTGTGTTCAGGGGCCGTCTTTGCTAAAAGACGGTCTTTTTTTATCGAACCCATTACGGGTTTAGTAGTTGGCCTCCAAATTGCAATTTTTTGATTATACTACGTTGCGAAAATCCTCATTTAGCTTACTCCGCCCACCCGTTCGGTCGGGGAAACCTTGTCTAATCAAAAAATGGCTAATTTTCGACTCAA
>CAYWHT010000105.1:0-10018 GCA_964458135.1 uncultured Saprospiraceae bacterium
CGCATCGATAAAGCCCACATCATCCCCCAATTCAGGATTGAGTTCGTAGTTCCAGCCCGGCCCGGTATCGCCTAAACTTTCCCGATTCAGTCCCTGGGGATAAGCGACGAGAAAATGTGCCGTATCCGCTACCGGGTTCATATCGGAAACGGTCAGCTGGTCGTTGGCCGTACCCGAAAAGGCATGCATATTGATCACCAGCGGCCAGGCTTCCGAGCCGTCGTAGTCGGCGGGTACATATACGCTATACCGGCGTTCCACCCCGTCAATGATAACGGTTCGCTGTAGGAGCCCTACATCGCCTTCCTCGATCACCGTTCCCTCCCGTGGGTCGGGATGGGTAAATTGCGCGAAGAAGTCCCACATTTCCACGCTCGAGCTGACATCCCGGTTGACATTACCGAGGAGATCTTCAAAACCGGGAGGCGCCGGCGGCCCACCCGACCAGGTATGTCCACCGCCGGTGATTTCGTAGAACCGCACCGAGACGCCCTCGTCGCAGTTGTCATACACCCGCAGAATGACCGACGAGCTGTCTTCCGTGTTGATGTCCGGCAGCATCGTTTCCGCCGGCTCGGCATCGCAGTTATTCTTAGCGGCCCAGGCGGCGGCCAGCTCCGGTGCGGAGGGGATGAAGCCCGGCACCCCGTTGAAGGGGGTCAGCACATCGGCGGTGCCGTGCATGAGCAGGGCGGGAACGGGGCGGTCCAGGGTGCAGTTGTCCAACTGCATCTGTGTGAAGGGAACGGCCACCCCGCCCACCGCGGCGATGCGGTCGTTGAGCGCGCAGGCCAGGGCCAGGCTCATCTGGCCGCCATTGTCCAGGCCGGTGGCGTAGACGCGGCTGAGGTCGATCTCATAGTTTGTCCAGGCGTGGTCGATGAGCTTGCTAAGGGCGCCGACATCGTCGCGGCCGGTCCACCAGTCGGCGTTCCAGCCGGCACCTTCGGAGCCGTCCGGACCGATGGTGTTCAAGCCCTGCGGGTAGGCGACCAGGAAATGGGCGGTATCCGCAATTTCATTCATCTGGGAGGTAAATACCTGAATGCCGGTATTCGCGCCGAAGCCGTGCAGGTTAAGCACCAGCGGCCAGGCTTCCGAGCCGTCGTAATCGGCCGGCACGTAGAGCTGGTAAGTGCGCGTGTCATCTTCGAAGGTGAAACTGAGGTCAACGCTCTGCCCGCTTTGCGCGAACAGCATACTCCCCCAGCTGCATAGTAACAATAAAAATGAAATAAATCTAGATTGCATGAGTCCTTGGTATTTTGAAGGTTTATAAATGATCATCTCTGCCGGCACCCATTTCGCAGCTCGAGCAGGAGGTATACGACTGCCAGTAAAAGGGTGTAGCTGATGGTGTAAGGCATTTCATTTGGTTTTCGGGGATCTCAGAAAGACACTTTCCAAGTTTTAAAAACTCGGAGAGTCTGGGTCTCTACATTATACTCTGGGATTTTCGTAAATTGTTACGGTCTGATCGTGAGCAAAATAATTGCTCTGATCGACGAGGTTATCAAAACCTGCATCCGGAACTGCGCGTCGGTGTAAGTCAAGTGATAACGCCAAATTACCGCTTGACAGAACTCAGCACTACCGGTCGCGTAACAAAGCGATTTCCTACGCGCAAACGGTAGTAGTACATACCTGCCGGCAAGGACCGCGCCTCGGCATTCCACTGCAGGCGATGCGCACCTTCGGGCAGTTGCTCATCTACCACATTGGCGACGGCTTGCCCCAACTGATTGAACAAGGTCAACTGTACCTGAGCAGCCGCGGGCAACTCAAAGTGGAATGTCAGCTGCTCGGAAAAAGGATTGGGGAATACCTGAAGGTCAATTTCGGAAGCGGCCAGCGTAGTCACAGCGGTCGTCTCCAGGTTGAAGCGGTTGAAGAAATTCCAGATCTCCACGTCGCCATTGATGTCCCGGTTCGTGGGGCCGGCATCGGGGACATTGCTGGCCCCGGGCGTCACACGTCCGCCGCCTTCGATGCGGTAGTACAAAACCTCACTGCCATTCGAGCAATCCGGATATTCGTATAAGGTCACGGTTGAGCTGTCGGTAGTAACCAAATCCGGAAAGATCGTGGAATCAGGCATCAGGCTACAAGCACTTGCTTGCACCCAGCTGTTGACTCCAGTAATAAAAGGTGGCAGAATACCGGGAATACCTTCTTCCGGAATTAATGGATCACCTGTACCATGCATAAATAACCCGGGACGCGGCAGGGAGGGCGCACAATCAATATACCCTTGTACATTGGCCATAGCCGCAAACCGCTCCGGCATTTGACAGGTCAGGAAAGCCGAGGCCGCTCCGCCAGAACCAACCCCCATGGTGTACACCCTGCTTTCATCGACACTGTAATCCATGGCCACCTGGTCTAGCATGACATCGAAAAAAGAAAGGTCATCCGCCTCCAGGTTACCCCCTAAAGTACCATCTTGCCAAATTGGTGCTACCGTATTCAAAGCTCCAATAAATCCATCCAACGCCTGGGGGTATACGACTAGAAAATCTGCGGTATCCGCTACCACATTCGTATTCCCGGTGGCCATGTACGCGAGTACTGGCGCCGACGCTTCGTGCAGGCTATACACCACCGGCCAGGGCTCGCTGCCGTCGTAATCCTTAGGTATGTACACCTGATAGGTACGCTCTACTGTATCCACCTGCACGGAATGCGACAGCAGACGGGCGTGCGGCGTGGTGTACTGCTTCATGAAATTCCACAGCTCTACGCCGGCGTGAATATCCTGGCTTACCGTATTGCCGATGACCGGGACAAAAGCCGGGGGCACTGCTTCTCCGACACCTTCCCAAACGTGGCTGCCGCCATTGACCTGGTATAAAACCACATCGGCATCGCCGGCACAATCGGGGAATGCAATGCGGGTAACCGTGGTGCCGTCGTTGGGGTCCAGGTCCGGCAAATTGGTCATGACCGGATCCGTGCTGCAACTATTCAGGAGCCCGTAGAGCCCGAAAGTCTCGGGAACAGGAGGTACGCCCAATACCGTATCTCCCGCAAAGGGAACCCTGGGATCTGCCGTACCGTGGATGATCATCGTGGGCACCAAAGCCTGCCGCGGTACCGGGATCACCCCGGCACTCACTCCCATAGCCGCAAAGAGATCGGGACGGGCGGCGGCCATGACGGACGACATAAATCCGCCGTTGGATATGCCGGAAACATATACCCGGTTGGCATCGACCGCGTAGTCATTCTTAATCTCCCCAACCAGATTCCCTAAAAAGGCCACATCATCGGTACCAGAATCGATGGGACCATCAGGAATATTCCAGCCGGGCGCCACAGGGGGTAGTGGTCTACCGGGTACACCATTTACTAAAAGTCCCTGCGGATAAACCACCAGAAAACCAGCCGTATCGGCTACGTAATTGTACTGGGACTGCCAGGCCATCAAAGTAGCCGTGGCCGTGTATCCATGCAGGGCCATGACGACGGGCATTTCCTGGGATCCGTCGTATCCGGGGGGCGTATACACCCAGTAGGAGCGTTCGACCCCATCCTGCATGGTCGTTTTTTGCACGAAGGTGCCTTCCTCCTCGGGGTTCACCTCCCGAATGGATGCTGCAACGGAGTAATTGAACACCTGCCCCGCCTGGTTAAAGGTGAATTGCAGGGCCGGCTGATCGAGGCCCGGAGCGTAAAATTGGTAGAAAGTAAGTACCAGTGTCTGGCCCTGTTCCACGCCCAGGGTATCCAGCAGTGCCTGGGGAGCGGGATTGCCGTCGACCGTATAGAAGGTGCGTTGGGTGAAGGTTTGTTTCAAGAGCAGCACCTCCAGGTCCTGCGTGCCCGAATAGGTCAGATTGGGTATCGTCAGTGATCCCCAGCCGACCACCTCACTGGTCACACTGACCGAGTCCGTCTGTTGGGCCGGTACATCATTCAGCCCGAAGGTGGGCAGGAATAATTGCATGGTCAGTTCCCGCGTGTAGTCGGCCGACCAGGAGTCTTCGTACTGCAGGGGCAACTGAAGCAGCGGTTCCTCTTCCTCGAACAGGTTGTCGCCCACGGCCGTGGTGTAGCGTACCGAATCGCCATCGGTACAGGTGCCGCACACCAGGGGAGCGGTAAAGGGGGCGGCTATCTCTCCGCCCACCAGGAATTTACCGTTATCGTCGTAGCGCTCGAATATGCGAAGCGGAATGGGCGAATCCGGCGTGAAGTCACCGAAAGCTACATTTTGGTCGACATTGTTAACAGTGGGCAGTTCCGGGTCATTGAATATGGGTTCCGGGTCCACCTCGAAATCGGTGTATTCCAGCCATTGGTAGTCCCACTGTTGATCGGGACCTTCGGCCGGTGGTGCGTAATACGCCGGTTGCATGGTAAGCTGGTTAATGTTTACACTAACCAGGGTGTCGCCTAGCGGCGACTGGTACTGATCACTTGTAAGCGTGACCTGGCCGAATCCCGCAGGTCCGCCACTGACCAGGAACAGAAAAAAAGGAAGCATGTTTAGGTACTTCATAGGGTAAAAATTAAGATGAAGAAAATGGGGTTTATACCGCTTTGTGGTAATAAATTGTAATAAACGTCCGGGCCGTGGGCCAACCGTTGGGGCACGGCGTTAAAAATCGAGTAGTTAAATCGGTGACGGAAAAAGATTGGGAGCCTTAACCCGGATTATGCATGGGTTCTTCGTCAGGAGAAGCCAAAATGCTCGCCTGTGAAATACCGCAGGTAAAGCTTTGCTTTAGGGCAGTTTGGCTTCGCCGTAGATTAATTCACGCATAATCTGGGTTAAAATTCATTTGATTTTTGGGGTCACCTGAAACTCGATTTAAAGGTAAGATTCGGAGGGATGGCGGGTTGGGACTATTGTATCAAAAATTGGGAGTATTGTATCATGTTTTGCCCTGAAATAGCTTTATAGTCTGACAACCCAAAATTTGTGAATTCTGACTTGCTCTTTTTAGCTTCGCTGATCGTCGCTTCGCTCCTCGGAGTTCCGCCTTGCTGCGTTGGAAAGCCTCGACAGAACTTAGGCTATGCCTACGTTTTCCGCCTTGCCAGCCGAAAAAATAGCGGCGTCATATTTTCACAAATCCTGAGTTGTCAGACTATATACTTTGGGAAGCCAAAAACCCAAGCCATTGTGAAAAAAACTATGCCGGGGAATGGCCGTCATTCCTCACATCTCTTGAGCGAAAAATTCTCCGGTCCATCCATTACATTCTTACCAAATCCGCTATCTTTCGCCACCACGCAACGCCATGCGCCAATGAGCAACGTCCAAATCGAAGAGAGCTGGAAGGAAGTACTCCAGAGTGAGTTCCAGCAACCCTATTTTCAGAGCCTTGCCCGCTTCCTGAGAAAGGAAAAAGAAGCCGGCAAAGTGATTTATCCGCCGGGCAAGTTGATCTTCAACGCTTTTAATCTGACACCTTTCGAGCAGGTAAAAGTCGTCATCCTGGGCCAGGATCCCTACCATAACCCCGGCCAGGCGATGGGCTTATCCTTTTCGGTGCCCAAGGGCGTTCGCATTCCCCCCTCCCTGCAGAATATCTACAAAGAGCTGCGCGACGATGCCGGCATCACCATCCCCAGCCATGGCGACCTTACCAGCTGGGCCAAACAGGGCGTATTCCTGCTCAACGCCATGCTCACCGTGGAACGCAATAAACCGCAATCCCACCAAAAGATCGGCTGGCAGAATTTCACCAATACGGTCATCCACAAGCTCTCCCAGCGCCGGGAGCACCTGGTTTTCATGCTATGGGGAAACTTCGCCCGGCGCAAAAAAAGCTTGATT
This sequence comes from uncultured Saprospiraceae bacterium, assembly GCA_964458135.1. GTDB lineage: Bacteria > Bacteroidota > Bacteroidia > Chitinophagales > Saprospiraceae > CAYWHT01. The sequence goes on from CAYWHT010000105.1 coordinate 5,786, forward strand.
GACGAAAGCAAACACCTCGTCCTGGAAGCGCCCCACCCTTCTCCGATGGCGGGGGGTGGCTTCTTCGGCTGCCGCCACTTTTCGCAGGCCAGTGACTTCCTGCAACAAAACGGCATGCAGCCTGTAGATTGGCAAATTCCGTAATGGGGGGGCACGCGCTTTTTTAGTGGCCAAAAATGCGCGAAAATGATTGCAGTTCGCTAATTTGCATTCGGTTGTCAATGACAAAGCTCCGCAAATTGGAGCGCCCACCCTTTTCCTCCAATCCAAATGGCTTGACTTGCGGTTTACCGTATAAGCCCAACAAATTCCCCCGCCCAACAATTATTTTAAAGTATGAGAAATCTATTTCTGCGTTTTGGCAGTTTATTGGCGTTAATCGCCGTAGCTCTGGGGGCATTGGGTTCCCATGCTTTGGAAGAACTCCTGGAACCCGAGCGCATCGAAACTTTCGAGATAGGGGTGCGATACCATTTTTACCATGCCTTTGCCACGCTCTTCGTTGCCCTGATGCTCAACTTTGGCAAGAAACCCCTGTTAATCTTGTCCGGCTGGTTATTCATAATTGGTGTATTTTTGTTTTCCGGCTCCATTTATTTGCTGGCCCTGCAAGATGTCATCAACAGTTTGCCAGTTAGTATTTTGGGGCCGTTAACTCCAATTGGGGGAGTACTCTTTATGGCGGGTTGGATAGTCCTGTTTCTGTCGAGCTTTCAGCAGCGGCGAAGAGCCGGTAAAAAAGAATAGCGTGTTATAGTTTGCCAACCTAAATTTGTGTATGCTGACTTGGCGGACTATACATCCAAAATAACCAAAACCCTCCTATGGAAAAGTATCAATTATTCGAGCAGCATATGCGCAAGCTGGCCGACGTAGGGCACGCGATCGGTGTATTGAGTTGGGATAAAGAAGTGAACTTGCCGCCCGCGGGCGCTGCATTTCGCTCTCAACAGGTGGCCACGCTTTCCGGGATCGCGCACGAACTATCGACGGATGAGCAATTAGGCGCCTGGCTCGAAGAGCTCAACGGCGCTAATGGCGATCTATCGGCCGAACAGCGCAGAAATGTGGAATTGACCCTCAAAGATTACCGCCGTAGCCAAAAACTCGATAAGGAGTTTGTCGTCCGGCGCTCCCAAATGGAATCGCGGGCCTATCACGCCTGGAAAGCCGCCCGGGAAGCCAACGACTTTTCGGGTTTCGCCGAGCCGTTTGCCGAACTAATCGACATCAAGCGGGAGGAGGCCGAACTGTTGGGGTACGAAGAGCATCCCTACGATGCCCTCCTGGACCTCTACGAACCGGAGTACCGGGCCAGTAAACTGGACCGCCTCTTCGCCGATGTCAGGCGGCAACTGGTGGACTTTGCCCGCGAACTGCGGCAACAACCCCAGGTGGATAACCGCTTTATGAGCCGGCACTATCCCAAAGACCGGCAGTGGGAATTTGGCTTGCACATGCTCCGCGTGATGGGCTATGACTTCAATGCCGGCCGCCAGGATCTGTCGACCCACCCCTTTACCATCAATTTTTCGCCGCAAGATGTTCGGGTGACCACACGCATCGATGAGCACGACCTCGGTAATATGACCTGGAGCTGTATCCACGAAGGCGGCCACGCACTCTACGAGCAGGGGCTTCCCGCCCAACAATACGGCATGCCACTGGGCAGTGCGGTTTCCCTGGGCATCCACGAATCCCAATCCCGGCTATGGGAAAATCACGTGGCGAGAAGCCTGCCCTTCTGGAAAGCCCACTACCCAACCCTGCAGGAAAATTTTCCGGAAAGCCTTTCCGATATTCATCTCGACCAATTCTACCGGGGGATCAACAAGATCGAACCCAACCTGATCCGCACCGAAGCCGACGAGCTCCACTACCACTTCCACGTCCTCATCCGCTACGAAATCGAAAAAGCGCTCATGGAAGGCAGCATCAAAGTAAAAGACATCCGCGATGCGTGGAATGACAAATACCAAAGCTACCTTGGCCTCACGGCGCCAGACGACCGGCAGGGCATCCTCCAGGATATCCACTGGTCACACGGAAGCATCGGCTACTTCCCCACCTATTCGCTGGGCAGCTTTTACGCCGCCCAATTCTACGCGCAAGCCCAAAAAGCTATTCCAAAACTGGAGGACCAACTGGCATCGGGCGCCACCCAACCCCTGCTCGATTGGCTGCGGCGCAACATCCACCAATACGGCCGCTACTACACCGCCGATGAACTCTGCGAAAAAGTAACCGGCGAAAAACTGGATTTTCGTTTCTTCATGGAATACGCCCGGAATAAATTTTCGCGGGTATATGATTTATAGACGAACGATGAAAAAAATCAGTAGCAATAAGTTGGCTCTCCAATATTTTGCCTTATTTTTCGGGAGCTTGCTTTTGATGCCGAAAATGACCAGATTTGGGGGCTTACGAAGCCATTTTTGAAGCGCTACATTCAAGAGTGGGGTGCGGGCCCTACCTCTTGAATAAAAAATGGTGAAAGGAGGCTCGCTCGCTGGTCATTTGCAGGCCAAAGGCTTTACCCTGTGGAATTCGCAGAGCGACTATTCCACAGGGTAAACGCCCAACGAGCTCTAATTAAATATTTATCTATCAAAACCAACTTGCCATGAAAAAATGCTACATGATGCTCTTCGTCATCGCGACGATTTGCTTCGTTTCCAGCTGCTCTTTTCCAGCCAGTCCCATTGTGGGCTCCATCTACACCCAAGTTCAAGCACCCTTTATGGCCACTTCCAACCCGGTAGCCACCAAAGTAGGCACCGCGGAAGCGACTTCGGTCATCGGCATCACGACGGGTGATGCGAGTATTCAGGAAGCCGCCCAAAAGGCAGGCATTACCCGGATTTCCCACATTGACTACGAATCCTTTCACATCCTGGGAATCTACGCCCGCTTTACCGTGTACGTCTACGGCGAATAAACGGTAGCCCGGGACGCCTTTTCGGGAAAAGCCCGACATCCTCTACCTGCTTTGCGTACTGGAGCGTCGAGCTTTTCATATACGAAAGCCGAATTCCGCCTGGCGGGAGATGGCTGCCTGCCAGGACGGCATCGAAAATAATAATGATGAATTGATGCTGATCCGAGGATCGAAATATCCCCGGCAGTGGTGGATGGGTTTGCTACTGCTGCCCTGGCTGGCCAGCTGCGTAAGCTCCGGCGACCAGGGTGCCGCGCCCGGCGGCATCCAGCTCAGCTATAATATCTGCCTGGACAGTACGGCGGCGCAGCTGCTCCCGCCCGAAAATCAGGATCGTTTAAGCTACCTGAAAAATAACTGGATTGATACGGCCCGGCAGTATTACGTAAAAACCCTGATTCTTAACGGGAAAGACACCCTGCACGTGTCCACCTTCCAACAATTGCCCCTCCGCGACGCGCGCAGCATGCTGCGCAAGGATGGGCAAGCCCTCCTGGAAAGAGAAAAAGGCGCGCACCAACAACTTGCTTTTTTCAAATATTTCAGCCGCAGCGGCGCCCGTTACCATGCCCGCTTTCTCCTGCGCGGCCGGGCGATTGACAATCTGCTGTTGCTCGATCAAGCGGGAATCGACTCCTCCCGGATACAGCGCCACTACCGGGAGGAAACGGTTTTAAAAACGCTAAAACGCTGCTTATGAATCTTAATAAGCGCTTATGCTTCGCAGCCATATTGCTGCTTGTCAGTGCGACGCACCTGCCGGCCCAGGACTTGGACGATTACCTCAAGCGGCTGTCCCAGGAAAATGGCGTACTGTATTTCGTTAAACCCGTAGAGTTTAAGCAGGGCCAACAAAAATTCCGGGCCGATTTCACTTACCTGGACCATAAAGACTCCACCCGTGACGTTACGCTCAATTTTTCCCTGATCACCCGCACGCCCCTGCGAAAAATCGACAAGTTGGAGTTACAAGGACCATCGGGACAAATAGCTGCTTTGACCCCCCGGCTCATGTACCAAGATCAGGAAGGCAAGGATTGGATCGGTCGCTTCACCCTGCGGGTGAAGGTCGAGGATTTTCTCAGCTGGCTGAAGGCCGGTGAGCAGGCGAGTTTGCGGTTATCAACAGCACAGGAAATATTCGTTTTCCGGGATTCACGCGACCTGAAAAAAACCTCCGAAGCCCTATACGAATTATTGCGCATGAACTGGCAATCAACGGAATAACATTCCCCTTCCCAAAGAACCCATTGCGGGTTTGGTCTTTGAGTCGAAAATTAGCCATTTTTTGATTA
>CAYWHT010000106.1:0-10004 GCA_964458135.1 uncultured Saprospiraceae bacterium
TGCTCGGGGGATGCTTTCACCTACGACCCTCAGGCGGCCGTTGATGCCGGCAACCAACTGCCCGGCAGTTTTATCTACCAGGTGAGTACTTCCCATCCGGAGGCGGTGCCGGCTCCCGCCGACCGGAACGCAGCCTCCTCCGACCCCATACAAGGGCTTTTCAGCAATCCTTTGGCCGAGCCGGTGACTTTAGATTACGACATCACGCCCATAAGCGCGGCGGGATGTACGGGCCGTTCTTTCGGTTTTCAACTGGTGGTGAGCCCCGAATTGCAGGGTACGGATGACCGGGTGCTAGTTTGCTCGGGCGATCAGTTGGCCTACGACTTGCAAGCCAATCTGGATCGCAACGGTGCAGGGGAGAGTAGTTTTCAGTGGCGGGCCCTCGGAAATAATCCAGATGTGGAAGGAGCGTCAACGACTACCCGCAATACGAGCCGGCTGGATGATCGCCTGGTCAATCGCTCCGGAACGGTTCAGGAAATCGTGTACCGCGTAATCCCCGCCAATAGTGTGGGTTGTACGGGCGAAGCTTTCCTGATTACCGCGGAGGTGCTGCCCGAACCGCAAATCGCTGCTACTTTAAACATTGTGGGCGTTGATTTCCCCCAAAGTGGAACTTGCGGTCAGTTTAATCTGACGATGGATGCCGTCATTGAAAATACGGGAGCGGTCGCGCTTCGCGACCTTTCCGGGCTACTTGATCTGGAGGCGCCTGATGCATTTGGTGCGGCATTTACCGGACTGGCGGGCTCCGAGGCGTTGCAGATTGTCGCTTCATCGGCTGCGGAAAATCCGGTTTTAAATTCCGCCTACGCGGGAAGCGGAGATCTCTTTGCAGCGGGTGCGGGGCTACTCCTGCCCGGTCAGCAGCTTACGGTTCGGATCACCTTTGAGGCGGCGCCCGATTTGCCCGCTGCGCCGCCGGCGCCCGTCGCCCAATTGCTGGCTTCCGGCCAAGTGCGGGTGGAGGGCGATTCGGAAAGCAATGCCGAATGCCGGATCGAGGACTTGTCCAGCCCGGGAACCAATTTTAACGTAGATGCGCCCACCGAATTGGGCGACTGTTGGCGGGTAAGCCGCGATATGGCGGGCAACACCCGTATCCGGGTGCCGGTTAATGATACCTGCGCGGCTATCGTGACGCCCAATATGGTCATCGAAAACTTTCAGGAAGCCTGTGGCGAAAGGCAGTTTCCGTTGGGCGGGTACTACCGCGTATTTGTCAACGATCAACCCTGGGACCGGGCCTTCCAGTTAGGGCAGGTTCTGGGACAAGAAATAGAAGTGGAAGTGCGCAGCGTGTCGGAGTCTTGCAGTGGGGTCAGCGCTACCGTGCTTTTTGAAGATAACACAAAACCGGTCATTGATTGCCCCGCTCCGCAATTCTTAGTATGCACCGACCTGGACTCCGTTTTCAACAATCCCGAAACTTTGGAACCGGGGCATCCTCTTTTTAGCGGCCGGCCAACTGTTACCGATAATTGCTCCCAATCCATTCCCTTTGAATGGGAAGATCAGCGCATTATCTACGGCTGCGAAGGCGGCACGGAAGGTCCTTCCGGCGAAAGCCACTACGCCTTGATCAAGCGTACCTTTAGCGCAGTGGATGAGGCCGGTAACGAAGCTGATCCCTGCGTGCAGTACTTCTACTTTGACCGGCCGAGTATGCGCAAACCGGAAGCGCAAGTACAGTTGGATTTTTGCGCCGATGAGATTCTCCTCGATGGTTCGGGCAATCCCTCCCCCGAGGTCAGTGGTTATCCCTTTTTCGTCAACGGCTACGGGGATACCGTTTTATTGCGTGGCAATCATTGTGAGTGGGCAGCCGCCTACCAGGACCTGCGTTTTGCGAGTTCTTGCACGAATGGCTATAAGGTCGTTCGCTCCTGGACCGTGCTCGACGGTTGCGACAGCGGCGGTACTTTTACTTTCGAACAGGAAATCGAAGTAGGGGATTTCCGCGCTCCCGTGGTCAGTTGTAATACCGTTACCCGCCAAAACGATGGCAGCCTGGACACCCTGACGCTTTCCACCGGCCCCTTCAATTGCGAAGCGGCCTTCTTACTGCCCGAGCCGACGATTGACCCGGAAAGCGAATGCTCGGAATTTGAGGTGGAAACCGAAATATGGACCTACCAACCCATCACCGATCCCTTTGGCAATCCGCTCGGAGGGGAAGAATTTGTTCAGCTGGATGTACCGATTAGCAACGGCGTGGCGACCAATGTGCCCACCGGCGAGCATTACTTTATTTACACCGTAACGGATGCCTGCGGCAACGTAAGCAAGACGGCGCCCTGCGTGTTCAAAGTCAGGGACCGGATCGAGCCCACGGCTATTTGCAACGACAACTTGAACGTTTCCCTGGGCGGCAACGGTGTCGCCCAATTGCTGACGAGCGACGTCAACAGCACCAGCCGGGATAATTGCGGGCCGGTGCGTCTCGCCATCCGGCGCATGATTCCCGGGGACTGCCTGGATGCCTATCTGGCGGACATTTACAACCTCACTATTGCCGATTTGAACCAGGAGGGGGACGCTTACTTCTTCAATGGCCGGCCATTGTTGCGGCGGGAAGGTGGTGTTTATTACTCCAACTGGGCGGAGGATGTGTTTTTTGCTGGCTGTGATTTGGGACGCACGGTGGAGGTGGAGTTGCGGGTGACCGATTTGGGAGGCAATTCCAACATCTGCACCACCGATGCTACGATTGAAGATAAAATTGCGCCCCGCGTTCAGCCGCCTTCTTTCCAGGAGGTTAGTTGCCGGGAGCTTCGTGGCGTTGACCTGACCGATACACTTGAGTTGCAACAGCGTTTCGGACAGGCTGCCGCCACGGATAATTGCGGCGTGCGGGTTGCCGAGCTGGCGCCAAGTGTCAATCTGGATGATTGTGGCGTGGGGCAAGTGGTTCGGCGTTTCCGGGCGACCGATCTGGCGGGCAATACGTCGGTAACGGCCCAGCAGATCATCAATATTGTTACTGAGCACGATTACGTGATTCGTTTTCCGCAAGATCCCGATGCACTGGAATGTGGGGTAGGAGCAGCAGATACGTTGCAGCTCAACGAAAAGGCCTGCGATTTGCTGTCGGTAAATGTGGAAGACGAGCGCTTTACCGCCTCGGCGGGCGAGTGTTATCGGATCCGGCGCATTTATCGCGTCATCAACTGGTGCGAGTACGATGGCAACACCGATCCCCAGGTGATTGGTCGCGATGAAGATCAGGACGGGCAGAGTGGGGAAGAGGCCGTTTACGTTCTGCGCCGGCCAGATTCAACTTACATCGATAATAACGAAGAGGAGACCGATGGCTTTTTGCGGTCTGCGACCTCTTCCGGCTATTGGCAGTATACCCAATTGATCAAGGTGTACGATACGGAATCTCCGCAGATTACTTTCGATACGTTGGCGCCCGTATGCGCGCTGGGTGATGGTTGCACCGCTCCGGTAGAAGTACGCTTCGACGTGGCGGAGACTTGTTCGCCGGAAGCCATAGAAGTGGAAGTATGGCTGGATGAATTTGCCGATGAAGAAAACGATGTCGACCTGACTGGCACGGATGCCGTCAAGAAGGTGAATGGGGGCTACCGGGTTACGGCCAATTTGTTCTTGGGCAATCATCAATTGGAGGTCAGGGCAACCGACGGATGCGGCAACCTGACCGTACAGCACATCCCCCTTGCCATCGTCGATTGTAAGGCGCCGGCCTTGGCCTGCAAGGCCCTCACCGTGGAACTCTCACCGGTAGATCCCGATAACGACGGCGTTCCGGATAGTAGCATTGCGCAAGTGAAGGCCACCGATTTTCTGGCTTCCGAGCCGCCAGCGGATTGCTCCGGGCCCTTGCGCTACTCGATTAACCGGGTAGGGGAAACGCCCAATATCAATCAGGAAAGCATGGTATTCAGTTGCCAGGATTCCTTGTACTGGAATATTCCGGTGGAGATCTACGCGTGGGATGGAGCGGATAATCCCTACGCCTTGCAACCGGACAGCAGCCTGGGCGGGCCGAACTACGATTTCTGCGCCACCACGATTTACCTGGAAGACAATCAGCTGGGCCTTTGCAACCAGGCGCGTAAGGTGAGTATTCAGGGAATGGTGGCCACGGAAAACGAGGCTCCCGTCGCGGGGGTGTCCGTGAGTCTGAGCGGTGAATCGGCCGCTTCCATGGTGACGGGGGCTTCCGGCGTTTATGGCTTCGAGGAGATAGAGGTTGGGCATGACTATTCCATTAAGCCCGTTAGCAATGAAGATCCCGGCAATGGGGTGTCTACGGTAGATCTGGTCATCATCAGTCAGCATATCCTGGGCGTTGCCCCGCTGGATTCTCCCTATAAGATGATCGCCGCCGACGCCAACGGCTCGGGCACCATCACCACCCTGGACATTGTGCAATTACGCAAGCTGATTCTCAATTTGGTGACCGAAATCCCGGGGAATACGAGTTGGCGTTTCGTGAAATCCGACTTTGTCTTTCCGGTGCCGACGAATCCCTGGTTCAATTCCTTTCCCGAATTGATCAACATTAATGATTTGGAAGACGAGATGACGGACGCCAACTTCGTGGCGATCAAGGTAGGCGATCTCAACGCTACGGCGGAACTCAACAACCTCTTGCCCGTAGAATCCCGCGAGCGTCTACCGGAATGGCCGGTGGAGGTAGTTATCCGGCCGGTATCCGGATCGGATATTTACCGGGTCGCCTTCGGCAGTTCTGCGCTCGACGAGGTGATGGGGCATCAGTTTGCCCTGCAATTTGATCCCGGCCTTTGGGAGGTGTTGGAGCTGGATTACGGATTGGCCCAAGCCGCTCACTTCGGTCAGCACCGGTTGGAGGCGGGCATTTTGACGACGAGTTGGAATTGGCCGGGAGGCCAGCCCAGCAGCGGGGGCGAAGAGCCTTTATTCAGTTTGCTGTTGCGCAGTAAAGCCGGCCGGGCTCCGCTCGTCAGTGACTTTAGTTTTTCCTCTCGACATACGCCTGCCGAGGCTTACCGACTCGACGGCGCGTTACTCGAACCCAAGCTGCAACCCGCCCAGCCGGCAGCCGGACCACAGACTTTCTTTACGGTCGGACAAAATGCACCCAATCCCTTCCGCACGGCTACTCGCATTCCCTTTTACTTGCCCCGCCCTGGAACGGTTACCCTGGAAGTTATGGATTTGAGGGGCCGGCAGTTGTATCAATCCGCGAAGGCATTCGGTGCGGGGCGGCGCGCCTTTGAGCTCCGCGCCGCGGAACTGGGGGCTAGCGGCCTGTTAATTTATCGCTTGTACGATGGGGAGCGAATGATCAGCCGGAAGATGCTGTTGCTGGAGTGATTGGTTATAGTCCGTCAAGTCAGAATTCACAAATTCTGACTTGACGGACTATAATTATACGAGTTAAGCATCTTCCCCGGAAAAATTCGTTTGGGTGAGGTAGATGATGATGATGCCCACCAGGATCATGAGTAGGCGCATGATGAAGCCAAAAAGGCGGCCGGGAGCGTCCAGCCAGGCAAGATAGGATAGTTGAACGCCTACCAAGCTCAGCACGAGAGCGAGAAAACCGAGGCCCGCCAGCAAAAAGCCAACCACGGTTAGCCATGCCTTGTTCTTATTCATGTGTGCTCAATTTATTTTTCGCTAATTGCGCCGATGTCAAAGGGTGTTTTTTTGGGGATCGGTAATAGTACAAAGGAACCAAAAGTATTGTTTAATACCCCGGGCGGCGCCAAGATTTTAGTAGCTTTGATTGCCCGTGAATATAAGCGCTAACCGAATATGATCAAATTAATAGAATGCCCGCGCGACGCCATGCAGGGTATTAAGGCATTTATACCCACCGATCGCAAGGCCAAGTACATCAATCAGTTACTGCGTGTTGGATTTCACACCATTGATTTCGGCAGTTTCGTTTCGCCCAAGGCTATCCCGCAGATGCGGGATACCGGAGAGGTATTGGAGCAGTTGGAGTTGGGGGATTCGAAAACCCGTTTGCTGGCCATCGTCGCGAACCGGCGCGGCGCCAATAACGCCGTGCAGTTTGAAGAAATCACCTATTTGGGCTATCCCTTTTCCATTTCCGAAACTTTCCAACTCCGCAATACCAACGCCACCATTGAAGAATCGCTGGAGCGGGTAGAACAGATTCAGGAGATTTGCCTGGCGCACGACAAGCAGCTGGTGCTCTACGTTTCCATGGGTTTCGGCAATCCCTACGGCGATCCCTGGAATGTAGAGATCGTACAAAAATGGGTGGACCGGCTGCGGGCCATGGGGGTTGGCATTTTTCAACTTTCCGACACCATTGGAGTGGCTAGCCCGGAGAGTATTGGCTACCTTTTTGGGAATTTAATCGAAGCCTACGCCGATTTGGAATTTGGCGCCCATTTTCACACCACCCCCCGTACCTGGAAAGAAAAGGTGGAGGCGGCCTACGAAAGCGGATGCCGCCGTTTTGACGGTGCGATTCGTGGCTACGGCGGCTGTCCCATGGCCAAGGACGATCTGACGGGCAACATGCCGACGGAGAACCTGGTGTATTACTTTGTGGACCGGCGGGAGCCCACTGGTGTGGATACCGAGCGGTTTCGCGAATCGGTTCTCCTGGCGGGGGAGGTTTTTCCTCAGGCTTAGAGCTATTGGGATTTTACCCTTTGGCCTGCCAATGACCATCTGTAGAACCTCCCTTCATCATTTTTTTATTCAAGAGTTGCACCCCACTTTTGAATGTAGCGCTCAAAAATAGCTGCGTAAGCACTTATAGTCTAACAACGCAAGATTTGTGAATTCTGACTTGCTCTTTTTCCGCCTGGCTGCGTTGAAAAGCCTCAATGTAGCCCCGGCTATATTTACGTTTTTCGCCTTGCCAGCCGAAAAAATAGCGGCGTCATATTTTCACAAATCTCATGTTGTCAGACTATAAATCTGGTCATTTTCGGCATCAAAAGCCACCTCCTTAGTGCTTCGCGTTACGAAAAAGCCTTTCCGAAAAGGTTCGGAAAGGCTTTCGTATTTCCCAGGTACGCGAAAATGAATGGTTGGAATGGATTACATCATACCGGGCATGCCGCCGCCGGCCGGCATTTGCGGGGCGCCGCCGCCCATCTGGCCATTTTCGGGCTCGGGCTTATCGTTGACGACGACTTCGGTAGTCAGCACCATACCGGCGATGGAGCCGGCGTTTTCCAGGGCGATGCGGGTTACCTTGGTCGGATCGATGACGCCGGCTTCTTTGAGATCTTCAAATTTGTTGGTGCGGGCGTTGTAGCCCTCGCTACCTTGTACGCTTAAGACGCGCTGCAGGATAACCGATCCTTCCATGCCGGAGTTATCGGCGATGGTGCGCAAGGGCGCTTCCAGCGCTTTCTTAACGATTTGGATGCCGATATTTTGGTCTTCGTTATCGCCCTTGAGGCCTTCCAGCACCGAGATGGTGCGCACCAGGGCTACGCCACCGCCGGCTACGATGCCTTCTTCTACGGCGGCGCGGGTAGCGTGCAGGGCGTCGTCCACGCGGTCTTTTTTCTCCTTCATTTCGGTTTCGGTAGCGGCGCCTACGTAGATTACGGCTACACCGCCGGAAAGCTTGGCCAGGCGCTCCTGCAGCTTCTCGCGATCGTAATCGGAGGTGGTGTTCTCAATCTGTTGCTTGATTTGCTTGATGCGGGCGTCGATCACTTCCTGCTGGCCGTGGCCGTTGACGATGGTGGTGTTATCCTTGTCCACGACGATTTTTTCGGCCGTACCGAGGTGCTCCAGCTCGGTATTTTCCAGCTTGTAACCTTTTTCTTCGCTGATGACGGTTCCGCCGGTCAGTACGGCGATATCTTCCAGCATAGCCTTGCGGCGGTCGCCAAATCCGGGCGCCTTGACGGCCACTACCTTCATTTGGGCGCGCAGGCGGTTGACGACGAGTACGCCGAGCGCCTGGCTCTCAATATCTTCGGAAATGATGAGCAGCGGGCGTCCGTTGTTCACGACTTTCTCCAGGATGGGAACGATGTCCTGCATGTTGGAGATCTTTTTGTCGTGGATTAGAATCAAGGGATTTTCGTATTCGGTAGTCATATTTTCGGTATCCGTCACGAAATAAGGCGACAGGTAACCGCGATCGAATTGCATGCCGAGTACTTCGTCGACGTAAGTTTCGGTGCCCTTGGCTTCTTCTACGGTGATGACGCCGTCTTTGGTCACGCGCTTCATCGCGTCGGCGATGAAAGTGCCGATTTCTTCGTCGTTATTGGCCGAGATAGAGCCCACTTGCTTGACCTTTTCGAAATCGTCACCGACCACTTCCGATTGCTCCTGCAATTGCGCGATTACGGCTTGAACCGCCTTATCGATTCCGCGCTTGAGGTCCATTGGGTTTGCTCCGGCCGTGACGTTTTTGAGACCGGCATTGATCATGGCCTGGGCCAGAAGGGTGGCGGTGGTGGTGCCGTCGCCGGCTACATCGGCCGTCTTCGAGGCCACTTCTTTAACCATTTGGGCCCCCATATTTTCTACCGGATCTTCCAGTTCTATTTCTTTGGCAACGGTTACCCCGTCTTTGGTGACTTGGGGAGCGCCGAAGCTTTTTTGCAGAACTACATTGCGCCCTTTGGGCCCCAGCGTTACCTTGACCGCGTTCGCCAGGGCGTCTACGCCGTCGCGTAGTTTTTCTCTAGCGTCTCTTTCAAAGCTAATTTCTTTAGCCATATTAGATAGATTTTAATACGTTTTGAGTGGATTGGAATAGATTAAACAAAAAAAAAGATTTAACCTTAAGGACGGGTTAAATCCGGATTAGAGGATTACCAATATATCGTCTTCGCGCATGATCAGGTAATCTTGGCCATCGATCGATAGTTCCTGGCCGGCATATTTACCGTAGAGTACCGTATCACCGGGCTGAACCGTCATGAGGTTGCCGTCCTTGCCGGGTCCTACGGCAACAACTTCTCCCTTTTGGGGCTTTTCTTTAGCCGTATCGGGTATGTAGATACCCCCGGTTGTTTTTTCTTCGGCCGGCGCCGGTTTTACAATGACTCGGTCATTAATGGGCTTCATAGTTGATCTTTTTTCAAAAAAATTATAGAGGGTTAGACAATGTAATGTAAACCACCTTACAACAATCATATGGCATGCCAAATCAAAAAAACTGCCATTATTGCAGGTTTTATTCGGATTGTGGGTTAGAGTGCCGGGTGCGGAACACCGATTGTCGGTTTTAGTTGTCAATATGACAAAAAAAGACCTGACGGCTGCACCGCCGTCAGGTCTTTTTGCCCGGTTTTTCGTGCGTAAGATTTATTGGGATAGGAGTTGCTCTTGGGAAGCAACCGGATCTCCCAGGATCAGGGTAGTGGCAATGCACAAGACAAAAAGGGCGATTACCAGGTACCAGGTTAGTTTTTCTACAAAATCGGTTTGTTTGGCAGCGCCGAACATTTGGTTGGCCTGTGAGCCGCCAAAAGTTGCATCCACACCGCCGCCTTTCGGGTTTTGGATGAGAATGACGCCCATCAGCAGCACGCACACCAAGGCCGTCAACACAGTCAAAGCGGTTACCATATTTTTATTGGTTTTGTAGTTTTTTGATCTGCTCGGCAAAGTAACTACTTTTTTCGGGAAAAACCAAGGTCAGGCGTTGGTACATCTTTATGGCCTGATCGTATTGCCCTTGAGCGGCCAGGAGGTCGGCCAGGGTTTCGCTCATCAGGTCGTTGTTTTCTTGCAGGCTTTGCTCGGCAAAACGGTTGGCCGGTGTTTGGGGGGCGGAGTGTGTTTGTTTTCCTTTTTTTCTTTGGGATTTGGAGTCTTCCCGCTTTTTGGATTCCATCAATTCTCCCAGTTGGCCGCGGATATGGGTGGGCTGAAATTGTTGCACCCAGCTAGTAAAGGTGGATTTCGGGGCCGGTTTGGGGCCAGTTGTGCTTTTTATTGTTTTTGGGGAAGGCGGGTGGGAAGCGGCCAGATCGATCTTGTCAGCCGACCGGCGTTTATTCTGATTTTTTGCAATGCGAACC
>CAYWHT010000107.1:0-6545 GCA_964458135.1 uncultured Saprospiraceae bacterium
ACTATGGGCTGGTATCCGCGGCGCAGATAAGTTTTGGGGGGTTCGCCCATAAATCGGCCGAATTCCCGAATCAGATGCGCTTCATCGAAGTAGTGGCATTTAAATGCCAGGTCGGTGAGGTGTTGGTGTTTTTTTGAATGGATTTGATCCAGGGCGTAACAAAAACGCCGTATTTGCAGGAACAGATAAGGGTTCATGCCGGTGGCCTGCCGGACTTGGCGTTGGAGGTGACGCACGCTTCGCCCCAGCTGGTCGCTGAGGGTTTGCACCTGCGGCTTGACCGGTTGATCGTAGGGCAACAAACTGTTTAGCCAGTCCATCAGATCCGGACTGTTGGATTCCCGCCGCAGATGCCGGAGCAAGGCCTTCTCCATTAGATTTACCCGGGAAAGGTCGTCTTTCGCATTGGCGAGCCGTTCGGGCAGTTCCGTCAGGGGGTGATCGCGGAGCCAATCTTTTAAAGGCAGGGCGGTATGCAGCTTATTCAGGGGCAGGCCGAACAACCGGAACAATTTGCCGGGATGGAAAATGACGCGCAATACCGCAAAACGACCGTAAACCAAATTTTCCGTAGGCGCCGGCGTGGGGGGCAGCACGCTTACTGGCGCAAAGGCGCGCCAGCTTGATTCTCCCGGCGCGCGGAAGTACAGCGGTTCGTCCAGCCGGAAGAAAAAGGCCAGCCCCGTCACCAAGCTGGCGTAAAAACGGGGGCGCAAAGGTTCGAGGAAGGCGTCATCCGCACGAAATAGCTCGTAGTGGTGCACGAAGCGTTGGAGGCGTGGTCCGGGATAGTAGATGGCGGAATGCATAGAAGTTGGTTGAAGGCTTCCATAAATTTAGGAAATTTTACTATGTTTCCATTTAAGGTTTAAGGTTCAAATTTTTTTAGGTCAGCTCCTAAAATTTCATGGTCTTAGATCACTCCACCCAGCAATCGTACCGCGAGGACCGCCAGAATAGGTACGGCGTACTTGTTGGCGTTGGAAGATTTTTCGGTTGTACTCATGATGGTTGCGGTTTTGTTTTAGAATTAAGAAGCGTGTTGTTAAGTGTGTTTGCCTTCCCAACGATGGGGTAAGGCGGAATATCGGATGGAAAGCAGAATTGGGTGGAATTTTGGGGTATTTTTTCATAGATTGAATGAGGGTAATCGGTTGCCCGCTATGGATTGATACCCCGCTTGGTCAATCGGCATTCCGGGTATTGCCCCGCCATTACCCCCGGAATCGCTGTCCAGGATCTTTCTCAAGATAAATATTCCGCTAAAACCCCAGAAACCATGCCCAAACTCACCATTATCGCCGCCATTGCCGACTACCGGAATAGTTCGGAAAAACACCTGAGGGGGTTGGGCGAAGAACTGGATGGTATTCAAAGAGCGATGGAAAAGGCTTCCCGGGCCGGTATTTGCGATTTGAAACTCATTGCCGACCTGACCGCGGAAAAACTGGTCGCTGCAGCGCACGATTCAGAACATCCCGTCGTGGGTTTTCATTTTGCCGGTCATTCCACCGAGGAAGTACTGAAACTTCGGGAAGATGCACACAAGGAGGGCCTGGCCGATTTTCTCGGCAGGCAAAAGCATTTGAAATTCGTATTTCTCAACGGCTGCTCCTCCGCCGGTCACATCGAGGAACTCCACGCCAAAGGGGTTCCGGTGGTTATTGCAACCGACAACGCAATTGCCGACACCTGGGGCGCCGAGGTAGCTACTGCCTTCTACGAGCGACTCGGCAAAGGCGCCCGCCTCGAGTCGGCGTTTCGCTATTCCCGAGAACCCGAAATGATCAAAGCCTCTCCTACCAGGGGGGCCGGAAGAAAATCTAACGTCATGGGGGCTTTCGGGGAGGATCCGTGGCGTATTTCCTACAAAGCGGGCGCCGAAATCGAGCTCAGCAATTGGAGTTTGGCGATTGCAGCGGATCAGCCGTTATTCGGCATTCCCGAAATACCGAAGAAGTTCGACTTACCCACGGAACCCTTTCGCTACCTGGAACGCTACGACCGCCGGCACGCCGGCGTTTTCTTTGGCCGGGGCAAAGAAATTCGCGAGTTATACGAGCTGATCACCGAACCGGACCTCAATCCTATTCTATTCCTACACGGTCAGTCGGGGGTTGGAAAATCCTCCCTTTTGGAAGCCGGTCTCCTTCCCCGACTGGAAGCGCAATACGAAATTCATTACATCCGCAGATCCCCCCATATCGGGTTAGCCGCAGATTTAGCCGGCATCCTGGAATGCGATAAAGAAGCCCCCCAAGCAGCGCTGAAGCAATGGAAGGCCAGGGAAAAACAATCGGAGAAACTCCTGCTGGTCATCCTGGATCAAGTGGAAGAAGTTTTTACCCGCCCCCTGAGCCGGAAGGCAGAGGAGCTTCCTCAATTAATATCTCTGTTAAGCCAACTATTCGAATCCGTAGAGAACCGCCCCCGGGGAAAAATTTTGCTCTCCTTCCGCAATGAGTACCTCGCGGAGATTAGCGGCGCGTTTTCCAAGAGCTTGTTGGCGTATACTTCCGTACCGCTCAATCCTTTGGGCGCCACTGGCATCAGGGAAGCCGTCAGAGGATTAGCGGACCGTCCGATTTTAAAAAAGCAGTACGGACTTCGGGTGGATGCATCGCTTCCGCAGATGATTGCCGACGATTTGATGTACAACCCACAGTCGCCCGTCGCCCCAATGCTGCAAGTTATCCTTACCGATCTGTGGCGCCAGAGGAACCTATCCGATCCTGCCTTTACGGTGGAGGGATACCGCAAACGCAAAAGGGAAGGCATTCAGCTTTCCGACTTCGTACAAAAGAAACTGGCTCAGCTCGGAGAATCATTTCCCCAAGCACTCCAAGCCGGCTTGGTTTTGGATCTGCTCAATCATTTCACCACTCCCCAGGCAACCGCCAACCAACATGGCGCTATTTCCGTCCTGAAACGCTACGAAGGCCGGGAAAACCAGCTCCGGAAGCTACTGGAAGCTTTAGGCGATCAGTATCTGCTCACGAAAGTAGAAGATACTCCCGAGGAAAAAACCTACCGCCTGGCGCACGATACCTTGGCGCCGATCGTGCGCAAGATGTACGACTCATCCGACCGGCCCGGCCAACTGGCGGAAAAAATTGTGGAAAGCGCCGCCGTGCACCAGTACCAATCTCCCCTTAACGAACGACAACTTTACACCGTTCTCCACGGGCAATCGGGCATGCGCTCCTGGACTCCTACCGAAGATAACTGGATAAAGCAAAGCCGGCGGGAAATTCAAAAGCAGAAACGGCGGAGAAAGATGCTGACCGGTGCACTCGCACTTACCGGTTTATTGCTGTTGGCGGCTGTTTTTTTCGCCTACCGTGGAGAAGTTCACCAACGCAAAATCTACGAAAGCCAAACCCTGGAATCCAGGGCCGATCTACTATCTTCTACTGACCCCACCCAAGCCGTAAATTTATTGCAGCGCAGTATATCGATCGTGCCCAATAGCGAAAGGAAGGAAAAACTATACCGCCTGTTGCGCCAAAATCTCCTGGCCGACACCCTGGAGGTTCTGTCACCCGCACCGGAAGAAGTTGCCATCGCTCCCGGTGGCCAATTTATTTTCATGACCTTTCCCGGGGCGAGTGGAAATGCCGAAGTACGGCTGCTGGAATATACGGAAGGCGTATTCCGGGCCAAAGCGCTAAAAGAGCCCGTTGCGTCGAGTAGTCTCTATGACCTGGCTTTCAGCGCCGATGGGTTACAGGTATTCGGAGGAGGAAAAAACCACCAGTTGCACCAATGGAATATTGCGGGGCACACCCAAACGACCAAACAGTACAATGATCCGGCTCTTTATTTCAACTCATTGGCGCCCAATTCCAACGGTTCACAGCTGGCTTCTATTACGGAGATAGCGGATCGACTTTTTGTCCAGCTATGGGAGGTAGCCCGGGATACGCAGCTGTTTTCTTTGCGCCCTGCGGCCCCGCCCACCGCCCTGCAGTTCGCCCCTGGTGACCGGCACCTCATCGTCGGTTTGGAAAGCGGGTCGGTTCAGGTCCTCGATAAAACGGGTAATTTGCTGCAACGCAATGACGGCCTAGATGGCCCGGTAACCTCCATTGATGTTCAACCCGGCCTTCGGCGGGTGGCCATCGCTACCCGTAACAAAATATATCTGGCTACTTTCGATAAACAGGGATTAACAATTCAGGATAGTATAATCGATCACCCCGCTTCGGTGCAGCGAGCGATTTTTTCTCCGGACGGAAAATTACTGTTAAGCGCCATGGAGAATGGGCATCAGCACCTCTGGCGCCTTGCGGATCACCGGCTGCTCTACACTTTAAAGGGGCACCAGCATGCAGTAATGGCGATGAATTTCAGCCAAAACGGGCGCCACATCCTCACGGTAGACGCCGAAGGAATTATTTGCCGGTGGGAGCTTCCTACGCCCTTTGGCCAGGCACAAATCGAGGGCGTCAGCCGGACCCGGCAACTTCAAATTCGGGATTCCGACCAATCCCCTGCCCTTTTGGCCGCAACCGGAGGTCGTGTGCTGGAGCACTGGGAAATCGGCTCGAAAAAGCAACTTGGGCAGTACGAAGGGCACCGGGGCCGGGTCGTCATTTTTGACACTTTTGGGGAGTGGTGCTATTCCGGCGACCGCAACGGTGAAATTCACCGATGGAAAATAACGGATTACCAATTCGGGCATGCCTTTACGGGGCATCATAATCAAGTGACGGGCATGGCCGTGTCGCCGGCCGGGGACCGCTTGGTCACTTCCTCCGCGGATAAGAAAGTATACCTCTGGCAAAGCGGAAGTGGACAACGCTTGGATTCGCTTGCGCATCCGGCCTACGTTCCCGATCTGTCTTTTTCACCCGATGGAAAATCCATTTGGACGCTCTGCATTGACGGCAACCTGCGTATTTGGCCTGCCCATCAACCGGAAAAACCTCAATCCATTTTGCTGGATTCTTTGGCGGAGCCCAAACTAATCCACTTTTCCCGTCATTCGGAAGAAGTGATAGTCGTTGCCAAGACAGGCGCCCAGGGGAGGGTTTATTTTCTGGATCCTAAAGGAAAAATTCTTCGCAGGCTTATCCTGGAGGAAGGTTGCCCCTACGTTATCGCCGAAAACCAGCATACTTATGCTTTGGGCATGGAAGGAGGACGAATTTTACTGATGGATTCGAACGGTTACATTTATCAGGAATTGATAAACGAGGATAGGGAACGGGTTTCGGCCCTGGACTGGAAGGGTAACCAATTAGTATCCGGATCATCCGGCAGCACCGTATGGCTTTGGGAAGGGTTCGATCGCCTTCCGGCAATAAAGCTACCGGATGACCGCGACTAAAAAATTACCGTTTCTTCAAAAACGCCGCCTTCCTGGCCGTCCCGGTCTCCGTCCAGTAATTCTCCCCCCAGGGAGCGGATACCACTGCCGAATTCATCTTCCTGGAGGGTTAAACTAACTTCACAGCTTCCGTTACAATTGGCAACATCCGGGATTTCAATGACTACATCCCTTAAGCCCTCGAACCATTTGACATCGCCGGGGTTGCCGCCGTCGACCAAAACCGTTTCATCGATTTTAAAGGAGGCGGTGTCAACCGAACGGTTAAAGCGGAGATAAAGCCCCCCCTCAATACTCAGGTCTTCGACGATAAAGGTATTCGGGATGCCGGGATCGGTTGGTATCAGGTCTTCACATTCACAAGCAGGTAACAGACAAAGGATAAGGAGCAGGAAGAAGAACGTATTGGTTTTCATTGGTTGTTATTTCAGGGTGAATAATTTGAGGCGGAGATAAACTTCGAAGTTGTTGATCTTCAGACACTGTTCTTTATAGGATTTCGGATAGATATAAAAGGACTGACGCACCCCAAAAGCCAGACCATCCAACGGCCCGGCTTCCAGATACCAGTGAGCTAGAAGACCGATTAAGGATCTGGAACGGATGTCCTCCTGAAATAAAAGCAGCTCTTCTTCTTTTCTATTTAGCAGACCAAATTTTGAAACTTCCGAATCTTCAAAAAGCCGGGGTAGGGAAAAGACTTTGTTGAATTCTTCTTTGGTAATAAAAGTCCCCCCGTCAAGATCGATGCCAAGCTCCGCATCAAAAAAATCACTAACATCGATTACCGCATTCTCGATACGGCCTCTGGCATCGATAGGAATAGATACTCCGCCACCGATGCCTCCGGTTATCCATCCTCCCACGCGCGCATTCACTTGTCCCTGCAGATTGAGAACGTGCATATTCACGCTTTCCCTTTCCAACTGCAGTACGCTAAATTGATCATTAACCAGGGTATCTGTGAGAAAATCGGTTCTATTCTCAAAACGGAATTGGTTGTAATCGATCGATAATCCCCAGCCCAGTCCCGTTCGCAAAGCGGTATTGCGGAAATAGAGCCCCCCGCTGATTTGCTCCGGAAATCCGCTGAGCACGTCGAAATATTCGTCGGGGGCTCCCCCGAAATTGCCCCCCAATCGCAAGCCCAGACCTCGATGTCTCCACCTTTTGGTAATCGATTTGGTTTCCAAAACATCTTTATTAAAACTAC
>CAYWHT010000107.1:6555-9975 GCA_964458135.1 uncultured Saprospiraceae bacterium
CGATACGGGCATGCGTTTAGTGTTTATTCCGCTTGACTCGATTGCCCTTGGTCTTGAAAACCAAGAACCCTTTGGTGTAGCGGTTCTTATTTACCCCCGCCTCCTTTTTGCCGTGGAGCCAGATATTGTAAAAGGAAAACACCATCACTCCTGCAGAGCGCAGTCTTGACGTATCGAGCAGGAAACAACTCCTTTCTTCATCGGCCTCCGGTATATTGTTTTTGGTGCACCTTCCGCAGTGGTCTACCACTCCGGGGCTCCTGCCCACGATTTCGACGGAATTGTAATCCAGGTTTTTATTCCACGGAATTTCTATATCCACTCGGTTGGCGGGAGCGGTCCCTTTGTTTTGAAATTTGACTTCGTAGACAAACTCCTGGGGGCGTTTTCGGTGGTAGTAGGCAAATCCTTTGGGTTTTTTCACCTTGATTTTGTTGGGATCCCGGACGTAATCCAGGATGAGCTGGCTGCTATCCATGATTTGCCGCTCGTTAAGGTAGACGTTTTTGGGCACAAACATGCCCCAGATAGAAACGATGAGGTCGTTTTTTACACGGTTTTTCTCCTTTTTCAAATCGGCTTGGCGGTTTTTTATCATGGTGGAGTCCAGGATATTCGCCACCTCTAAACTCAGAAAAGCGCGGTATTCTTTTCCAGGATCCAGTCCGGATACTGCGAAAGCCTGCATGTCGTGCCCGTCCGCCATAACACGAATGTTTTCTTTGATAGAAGAATGGATATCCCGCATTTGCGAATGATCGCGAATAACCCGGGCGCTTTCCAGATTGCGATAGCCCGTGATATCGAATAGGGGAAAGTCCATCTCCAGATCTTCGAGTTCTTTTTCGTTATTGTAGAAGAGGAGCAAATACCCATCCGAAGTGCTAAGGCCGGCGGGGATACGGTAATGCAATACGATCTGAACTTCATTTCCGGGAGTAAGCTCCTCAGTGGGATGGGTAAACATGCCCAGGTACTGATCCGGATCCAGAAAATTTTCTTTTTGCTCCTCCGTCGGCGGGACCGCACCAACTTCTACGACATTCGAAATAAGCTGGGTCGATTCCAGGGAATAAAACGGAGTCAGGCTTACCCGGACCGGGTACCTGCCTGATTCGGCGTAATCGTATGGAATGGTCGCATCTTGGGAAGTAGCGTAGTAGCCGTCTCCAAATTCCCAGAAAAATTTCCAGTAGGGATCTTTGATGGCGCCGGGAGCCTTTTCCGGCTTGGAGAGGCCTGTGATACGGAGAGCAAAATTTTGATCGTCGTACTCAACGGTTTGGGTAAACGATGCATGACATGGCAGGACTAATAGCCAACCTGCCAGCAGGGGTGCTAGTTTAGTTTTCATGGTTTTGGGTTCTTGGGGAAACCAGGTTAATTTACAGGGTTATAACAAAGCTTGTCTAAAGATACGCAATATTGGGGATTGATGCATGGACTATTGTTGCATACTTTAGTAATATTGTATCACCAACAATCCAGCTTCATTCTAAAGGATGGGAAATAATTCGGCAGCAGAAACAAAAAATCATTTGGTTTTTTGGGCTGGGGCTTGGGAGGAGGGGGCTTTTGGGGTTAGTCTCAACGGACTCAAGCAAAAGAAAAAAACCTGATCTTCTTAATTTTTGCTAAAATACAATCCGCGATTCACGTAAAATTAAATAAATCGGACATAGATAATTCAATTTCCAGTAAGTATTGCATTTAATTTTAGGGAATTAAAACAAATTTATATACGACAGATGAATAGGGCCTATGGGCCGGGGTGTTTCATCACACTTCCGATCATAGCCGCATCGGGAAACTGAACGATCAGTTGTTGTCCCCGGCGCAGGTAGGTTTTCGGGGGTTCGCCCATAAACTGGCTGAATTCCCGGATTAGGTGCGCCTGATCCGAAAAACCACAATCGTAGGCCAGGTCGGATAGCTTGTGCACGCTTTCGGTCTGAATTTTATCCAGGGCGCGGCAAAAACGGCGGATACGCAGAAATAATTTGGGGTTCATCCCTAAGGAATCGTCGTTGTAGCTGACGTGTACTCAACCCGCACTTTTCACTGAGGGTTTGCACCTGAAGATTGACCGTTCGGTTGCGGTGCAACATCCCATTCAGGCGGTCCATTAAATCCGGGGCGCCCATCTGCCAGCGCAATTGCCGGTACAATACCTCTTCCACCATTTTGATCCGGGCATCGTCATCCCGCGCTTCGGCCAATCGTTCGGGTAGTTCAATCAGGGGGCTACCGGCATCGAGATCGGCCAAAGGCACCGCCGTCTTCAGCTCGCTGAGGGGCGCGCCCAACAAGCGGAACAATTTTCCGGGTTGAAAAATGACCCGCAAAACGCCGAAGCGGCCATAAACCAAATTTTCCAGCGGCTCCGAAGTGGGCAGCAATACACAGGCCGGCGAAAAATTCTGCCAGTCCTGCGCCCCCGGCAGTCGAAAGTAAAAGGGAGCGTCCAGGCGGAAAAAGAAGAGCAAGCCGGTTACCAAACTGGCGTAAAAGCGGGGTCGCAGGGGCTTGGCAAAGGTTTCTTTGGTCCGGAATACTTCGTAATGGTGCACAAATTGGCGCAGGGGCGGAGCGGGATAATGTGGATGGCGGCGTGCATGGAAGAAAAATTGAGGTGCTCGCAAAATCTTCGCAGAGACATGCTTAGAAAATCGGAATCCTATAAAGATAATGCAATCAGACCGAAATTTTCTTCCAGGCAGTTAAAAGTAGCTGCCGGAGAGGGTCCGTCGGTCGGTGCCTGCCAGGTAAAGGGGAACTTTCCAATTATAAATTATAAATTAGCCGCATTGTCCCAACTTTTGGTAATATTGCTCCTTCCATTCAAATTAAAAAAAAGTTATCCTTCAAAACCCGCATCCTACCTAAAATCCGTACCTGAACCCACTCCACCATGGCCAACACGCTCTACGTCCTCACCCTCCTTTCCCTGCTCGTGGTCCTCTCCGAATGGCTCGTCCGCAAAACCTTGATGCGGCACCTGGGCACTGCCCTGCTGGTCATTGTGGTGACCGCCGTCGTGGCCAACACCCAACTTCTTCCGGCCGGATCGACCGCGGCCGATCCCGTGCCCGCCTACGACGCTATCTTTGGCTACGTAGCGCCACTTTCCATCTTTTGGTTGTTGTTGCGGGTCAACCTGCGAGATATCCTGCGGGCGGGGTTGCCGATGGTCCTTTTATTTCTGGCCGGTTCTCTGGCCACCACCCTGGGCGTGGTCATCGCCATGGCGGCCATCAACGGCCCCGAAGCGATCGGTGAATTTTACTACGCCATCGGCGGGATGTTTGTGGGCACTTATACGGGCGGCAGCGTCAACTTCAACGCGCTGGCGCTCAACTACGACATGGTGCGCCAGGGCGTGCTCTACGGCGGCTCCATCGCGGTGGATAACATCATCAC
>CAYWHT010000108.1:0-9972 GCA_964458135.1 uncultured Saprospiraceae bacterium
GTATACGGTCAAACCCTCACTGATGACCCGCTTTTGGACGGGCTGGGCCAGCATGATGAATTTCTCTTGCTTGACGGCTTGCAAAGGTTGCAGGTGCTTTTGGTGCCAGCTAAAAGCCGTTTCCTTTGCGAGCTGCGCCAACCGTATTCTTCGATTGGCGGCCAGCACGTCGCCGATCTGCTTCCAGGCGGCCTCCATGTAGTCTTCCTGGTTTTCCTGGACGATTTTAGTGCCGAAGCCGGCGGCGACCCGCCAGCGGGGGTCCAGGTTGAGCTCGTGCACCCAGTTGGCATCAGGGCTGAGGGCGTTGCCATCGGCATCCCGCAGCAGCCGTTGGGTAAGTGCATGCCAGCGGGCATAAAGCGGTGGCGTGATCAACGGATCGGGATCATTCTGAATATTGTCGTGCAGCACCATATCTTCATCCACGCCGTTATTGGCGTCCGGCGCACTTAGGCGGGCGTAATCGTCGGTCAAATTGATAAAGGCCGCAAGTTCCTGCTGGAACGGATGGGGATAGGGATCCGCCCAATTGTCGTATTTTTCGAATTCTTCCCGTTCTTCTTCTTTAAGCGTTTCCACGGGTACGCGCAGGGCCCCCTGCAACCAAAGCACGCCCCCCAGTTCTTCGTCCTGAATTCCGGTAATATTGGAGCCCGGGTCTTGTACGTCCATGTCCCGATTGCCGACCTTGCTGTTAGCGGGTTTGGGCTCGAGCAGGCGCACCAAGTACTCGAAATCACCCTGCGAGCCGGTCTGGAAAAACCAACGGTGGTAGTAGGGAAAACTGGCGCCTTCTTCCCGCCCTTCATAATCGGCCCAGGCGGAATGCCGCGCGTCGGGGGCGTTATTGGGGTCGTTGCCCAACCCCGCCAGGCGGCCACTTTCGAATACCGGAACCAAAAAGGCGTGGTAGGCGGTCTTTTCGTCCAGCTTTCGCGGACAAACGATACGCGAATAGGCCAGGTCGGGATTCTCATTGAGCGTATCCCCCAGGTTATCCAGGATGGTATTGACGTTTTCCGAACGGATCGGGCTATCTAACCCCCGGTTGACGTGCACGTGCGCCCAGGCCCACAATTGGTCGGCGGGAGGGAAGGCTGATTCCAGGCTTTTTACACTGATGGCGGATAGAGGACGGTCCTGGATATTTTTGATCTCCTCAAACTCGTCTTCCGTCAGTACGATCAGCATGATCCAGGGAGTGAGGCGTTGCAGGCTATCCGGGTTATCGGGCGAATAGCGCCAGGGCAGGTCCTCGTCGTAAAATTCGATATAGGGCAGGTAGTTGGGCTCAAAGTTGGTGATGTAATCCTTGGGCTCGACTTTAACGATGGCCTTTTTGTCGATGCCCACTACATCACCGGGCCCATAGACTGCAATTTGCTGGTTGATGGTACGCTCGTCCGTACCGCCTTCGACGAGCTGGGCGGTAAGCTTGAGGTCGAGGTCGATCGTCGCCCGGATCGCATTGCCCGCCGGGGCGTTGAGCTGATTGGCGATCCCCTGTCTGAGCCAGGGCAAAAAGGTATAGGTTGCTATTTGATCACTCATACGACGGCAGTGGTTTCGTTTTCCGGAATAATGTGTAGGGACGCCTGTAAATTCGGGTTCTGGGCAATCTGGTCGTTGAGATACTCCCGGGCCGACGCCTGGCTGCGGAAGGTGCTTCCGCCGTTGAAGGGCGTATTGTCCATCACGTTGGCTACGGTGTAAGCATTGGCATCCACCCGGATTTTTTCCTCGAAAGGTTGCTTTTGCCTCTGCTGGTGCTGCGAGATGGTCAGTTTGGTGACGGCATTACCTTTAAGGAAATGCGTAAACAACAGCACGAACTGATTGAAGAAGCGCAGGACAAAACGCTTGAAGTTCGTATCGATAATAATCTTTTCGTAGCGGATGATACGCTTGACCGCCAGGCCGGTTTTCAGTTGCTGACCGCCGACGGAGAGTTCCAACCCGCTTTGCTGCATTTCGAAATCGGGCTGCGACAGTTTCTTCTGGTCATCCATTTCCTGGAACTGAGCGATGGCAAACTGCTCTTCAGCCTCGGCTTTGACATCCAACCCGTTAGGTTGTAGCCTCAGACTAAACTTATTGGCGTCGCTGGGTTTTTGGCTGCCAAATTTGTCCAGCGTCAAATCCAGCGGCACCTTGCGTTGGCTGATGCGCAGGAAACCGACGGGATGGAGCACCAGGCCGTCGTCCTCCTCCAGTTTGCGCAGCGACACCAGCAGGTTGTTGGCGTCGGGCAGCTCGGCTTTCCAGTTGTCGAGTTCGAGTAATTCCTGTTCGAGCAGTGGGATGACCTCCACGGGTGGTAGTTCGGTATCCTTTTCTTCGCCCCAGGTGATGTCGAAGTTGACCTTAATTTTGAAGAACAGCAGCTTGATCTTGCCGCTACCCTTGGCGCGGTAAGGCGTGGGGCCTTCCAGCGACATCTTAATGCTAACGCTGAACAACCCAATGCCAAACACTTTCACCGACAGTGAGCCCGACAATTGGATGATGAAGTAGAAGGGCGAGAACTGGAATAGGGCATCGAAAGCAAGGTGCCCGGTAATGCCAAACTCATCCAGCCCGAATTGCAAATCCAGCCGCGCTCCGAATTGCACGGTATTGGAGGTTACCGCAAAATAAGCCTCTATTTTAATTTTGGCGACCGGCTGGTTGATGATGTTGAAACTCAAGCGGTCAGGGGCCGGGAACGGTAACTCCGGCGGGTTGTAACGGGGATGGAAACCACCCACACTGACGACGAAGTTGCCGTTGCTGCCCCAGCCTACCAGCAGCCCCATACCCCCCTCGATAGTGGTAAACAACACCCGCGATTCGAAGAGGGTGGCAAAGAACCAGAGGCGCTCCTTATCGAATTCGATAGCGCCGATGAAGTTGACCTGGATGATAATCAGCGCGGCGCGTTCATCGGGCAGGGCGACTTTAAGAATGCCGAGAATGGCGATATTGCCGGGTATTTCGATGATAATGCCCAGTGAGACGCTGATCAGCGTAGGGGTGCCCCAGCCCAGTTTGGCCATGGGACCGATGAGGAAGACCCCCTCTTCGGGTGGGAAGAAGGTACGCAAATCGCTGATGATGCGCGGTGCATTTTCGATTACGTTTTCGGGGAAGAGCACGCTTTCCACGGCGCCGGTGCGCACGCCTTCGGCCAGGGGTTCCAGCCGCATAGTGCGGTTGAGCCCCAGCAAGCCACCGACGCCCAGCAGGACAAAGCCGAAACCGAGTTGAATCGTAAACTCCGCCGAAATGATGATCAAAAGGGAAAACCCTTTCGAGCCGTCGGGTAGGCGGGTCGTAATCAGACCAATCGCCTTGATGGTGACGATTTCGCTAAAGACCAGCTCCAATGCCCCGGCGTATTCTTCGCGATCAAAGTCAAAGAACAGGTAGCCGCCTCCTTTGACGACCCCGACGTCGAGTGAAAGGCCCACGCCTTTGGGTGGCTGAAAGCCGATATCGAGATCGACCGGACCGAGGTTACCCTTTTGATTGGCCGGAAAGCGGAAGTCGGCCACTGCCCCGATTTGTTCGATGACGGTTTGCAGCGGGCCGAGATTGCCGTTGACGTCAACGCTCAGGCTGAGGGGAAATTTATCGCCCTCGATGCCCAGTCCCAGGGTGATGGCGTTGATGCCCAGCGGTCCCAGGTCAATATGGGTGGGCAATTTAATCAGCAGGGTACTGCTGCCGTGGAAGTGAACGCCATCCTGGGAAGAGACGGTGAAACCGAGGTCGAAATTCGATTCGAGGCTGATGTTGGACAGCAGCGTATTGAGAAAGCCGTCCCCCTGGCTAAAATCGATGAGGAGCAGGCCTTCGGTCACTTCGCCTTCCAGCTTGTAGTTGCCCGTGCCTTTACCGGCGCCGCTATCCCAGGCGAGGTCGATGCCGGTGAGGGCCCGGAATTTGCCGATTTCCAACCGGCTTCCGCCGGATTGCCCGATGAGGATAAACTTTTCAGCTTGATCCGTGCGATCGGTCGTGTATTCGATCTCCAGCTTGCCGCCGTTGTTGCTGCCCGGGCCGGGTGGCTGGAGTTCCAGCGAGCCGTCGGGCTGAACTATAATTTTGGCGTTGGCGGAAAGCAAGAACTCCAGCAGGAAGGTGAGGGTCCAGTCGTCGCCTGAAGCGATGGTCCGCTCGCCGGTGCTGACTTCGGAAGTAAGGGTAGCTTCGATGCCCGGCGGGGTAAAACTGGTTTTGGCTTTGAGTTCGGCCGCCATCAAGTCTAGAATGGGCAGGGGGCCGGAGTCATCGTATACGGCGGGAATGCCCGAAGCGATCAGAAGTTGTTGCAAGCGGTTGAAGAGCAGGGAGCCGTCAAATCCGTTTTCGCCCCAGTCGTAGAGGCTTTTGAGTTGATCGATGGGGGAAGTCACCCAGCTGCCTATCTGGCCGAAATCAAAGGTTTCGAGCACCAGTTGGGTATCCCCCGAGCCGCTGAGATTGGACCGTTTGATAATATCGAGAAAAACCAGCACCTCCTTGACGCCGGGGGTTAGATCGAGGTAATTGACGATGGCGAAACTCAGCAGGCGTTGGGGGAGTTCGTCAATGGTGGCATTCGGCACGCCGAGGCCCAGCCCTTTGAGCGCGTCGGCCAGGTCGTCGAAGCCTTCGATGGTGCTTTTGATATCATTGATGAGCTGTAGGCTCTTCTGTGGGATGGCGCCGTAGTTTTTTGCTTCGATTTCGCCGATCAGCTGAGCCGATTTTTCCAGCACGCCGCGCACGCCATTGATGATATTATTGAGGGGAGTGGAAATGCTGCTTTCCTGGGCGGGCGTAAGTTCGAATCCAAGTTCGGCCAGCGTTTGGCGTGCCTGGCCAGGTTCCAGCGCTTCCTCCAGAGGCTCCAGGACGCGGGCAAGCTCAATGGCGATCATTTCCAAAGTTCCGGCGGCTTCGGTCATGGGGTTACAGGCTTATAATGGATGAAAAAATCTTCGATGCAGGTAATTTGGCCGGCGCAGGCCAAAACGGGCGCTTCATTTTCGGTAAGGGCGCGGCGGAGCTGGGGGCTACCGTAAGTTTGGAGTACCTCGCTCATTTTGCGGAGCAGGTGGGGTAAAGCCACCCCCTCTACGACGGGAGGGATGCGATGTTCGGGTATGCGGCTGTTGCGCAGGAAGTGGCCCAGGAAGGCGGGCCCCTGGTTGCGGCGCCAGGTGACCATGACGGGTCGGCTGCCGTTGATCAGTTGGGTGACTTCCGAGCGGAAGGATTCTACCAATTGGAAGAGGCGGCGGCCTTCCGGTGAATCCGTCAGGCGGTTTTGGAGGTCTTCGATGGGAGTGGGGCCGGAGATGACCCTTTCGTTGGAAGGTACGGGGCGACTGGCGTGTTCGATATCGGGATGGCTGGAAGTCGTGATGGGGGTGATGCCGAGGCGATCCATGACGGGGTGGATGTGGCAGCCGACGGAACGATTGGGGCTACCGTCGACACCTCCCCACAAGAGTCCCATAATTTCCCGCTCTTCATTGACTAGGGCCGAACCGGAGTCTCCCTCCTCCGAGAAGACCATATTGCCATCGCAATTCGCCTCGGTGCTCTCCATGAGAATTACATTTTGAGCTAGGCCACTGCTGTCGGGCTTGTTGACGGTAGCAAAGGGATCGATGATTTTGCCCACGGTTCTGCGCGTCGTTCTACCTCTCTTGATGACTGTAGTGGTATTGGCATCGGCAGCGCGTAGCCGATAGATTCCAGCCAAGGCGCTACTGCCATCGATATCTAGCTCCCGAATTTCATTGCGAAAATCCGTGCCGCAATTGGTGTCGCACCAGCTGGAATAGCAGGTGTTGATTTTCGCGGAAGCACAGTCGATATAGTAATCCTCTTCGGAGCTGCTGGGATAGGCGAATGCGTAATTATCCTTAAACCCGATGTCCAAGATCTTACCGATCGGATTGGTGTCGTCGCGCTCCTGGTTTTTAACGATCGTTTCATTACCTTCGTCCACGGTAATTCTAGGATTGTAGACCGAATCCCCATTTTGGGCGCCATCGGGATTTAACACATGGTGATTAGTAATCAGGGCTTTGTTATCTTTTGAGGACTCATCGTCAATAATAGCGATGAAACCGATAGTGCCGATTGATAAGGTATAAGAGCCCGCTCCCGAGTTGATGGCTGCTAAAAGGCTTTTGAGGTTGGAAACTCCTATCCCCCCGATAACTCTCCCGTAGCGGTCATAATCCGGGCAGGCCGTTTCCCGGGTGCGAGGTACAATCACTACATCGGTTTTAATCCCCAGGAACTCTTTAGGCACTATCTCCTGGGCAGAGAGTTCGGATTCGGGTTTTTTCTCCCGAACGTAGACCCGGATGGAGATCTCATCGGTCGTTTTACCGCCAATCTCCTTGGCGCCGAAACCGACCCCGACGACCCCGGGAATCTTCATCAGCTCGCGTTTGGCTTCTTCGTAGCGTTGTTGGAGTTCTTCGGGTGTGGGCATGCGCAGAGCGTTTTTGGGTTATTCGTGATGGTTGGCAGTTATCTACCGGAACAAATGGTTTACGTCAAAAACAAGCAAAAAGCCACGGGCCAAACAAAGGAGGGAGAATAGCTAACCCGGGAGCCTTAGGGCGAACTAGTGCCTCGAATCACACCAATGGATCAGCACTGGTCATTTCAACCCCAATTCCGAGCGTGACAAATCAAGCAAACTGGTCGCACGATACGCGGATGTAGGGTAGGGCAGTGTACGGGTAGCGGCCTTTCTTACAAACGAAAAGACCAATCCATAAACGGGGGGATAAATAAGGGTAAGTAGGGCTTTTGCCAAAAGTATTTAGCAAAAGTGGGTTTCTTTCAACGTATTCTTTGGCCCAATTTAGGATAATTGACATATTGTTCAAAATGTAATTGTCAGAAATTGGACAAAAAATCTAATTTGCGCGCTAAATGAAAACTATGGACGAACAAGCCTACCTCACCGACCGCGTCGACGACCAAATCAATTGGCTGGATCGCAAAAGCGGCCGCAACCAAAAGCGCTACAAGCAACTTCGCGTTCTAATCATCGTTTTATCGGTGCTCATCCCCTTCGGCACCGGCTTTATGGAGGAAGACGCCTCTCTTTTCTGGCTGCGCATTGTGGTGGGCGCGGCGGGCGTCATCATCGCCGTCTCCGAAGGCGTCATCAGCCTTTACAAATACCAGGATCTCTGGATCAAATACCGCGCTACCGCCGAACACCTCAAACGCGAAAAGCTGCTTTACCTTACTAAAGCGGAAAAATACAAGGATGCTAAAACCCCCTTTCCTTTATTCGTGGAACGGGTGGAAAGTATATTGCAGAGTGAGAATAAGGAATGGCAGGAGTATATTCAGAAGGAGGAAGCTTAGGTTGATTTTGGATTTTGGATTTTGGGTTTTGGATTTTGGGTTTTGGATTTTGGGTTTTGGATTTTGGATTTTTGATTTTTGATTTTGTTCTTTGCGGGGGTGCGAGGACGGGTCAAAATTCAAAATCATTCTATCACCTCGTAGGTTTTTTCAAACACCCGCTTGGAGCAGGGATACAGTTCTCCTTCCACGCCCACCATCAGGTAATCGCCGGCTTCGCCGCGGAGGTTGCCCTCCATGGTTTCCACTTCAAAAGGTTCTTCCATCTGGTAAAAGCGGATTGGAATGGATTTCTTGACGGCTTTACCGAAAGGCAGGTCGGGCTCGTCGTATTTTTTGAATTTGCGTGCCGGGGTTTTAGAGTGGTGCAAATCGAAGATCTCCGGGAAGTGTTCCGGCTTGATTTGTTGAGCGGCGTCTTTTTCGCCGATTTCGGCCAGGCGTTCGCGATGTTGGGCGTTGCTCATCTCTCGCATGCTTTCGAGCAGCTTTTCGTCGAAGGGGAAGGAGAGGTTTAGGGCGTTCAGGTAATCGGTTTCGAGCCAGGAGTTGTAGCGCTGGTAGGTGAGCAGGGCCGCCCCGCCCAGCAGGTCGCGCTTTAGGTCGCCGATCTCGCTGTCGATGGAGACCGCGGTGGGCGAGTTGGATAGCAGTTGCAGTAAAGATTGGTTGAGGTAGCTGGCGTCTTCCATAAACAGGTTGGGAATGGTCTGCGCCCACTGGATAAGGTTTTTGCGGACAAACGCCTGGTGGTCGTGCTTTTTGCGGTAGGCGCCGGTGCCTACTGAGACCATTAGCAAGTCTTCCTGTCCCAGCTGCCAGTGGAAGGGAAAACCTTGCAGGTAGGCGAGCAACAGCAATTGTAGGGAGGGGTTGTTGGCGGCGCTTACCCCGCCGTCGATAAAGGAAGCGTATTCCGGTTCCTTGTCCGGCGGGTTGACATTGATCACCATGGGCTCGAAGTAGGAAGGGGCCGCGGAAGTAGCCCGCAACAATTCCCATAATTTGATGTGCGCGTTGTACCGGTAGTATTTTCCCCCGGGATGGTTGATCACGGGCCAGATGCTAAAGGTGTCGGCGCGTTTGGCTTCGATGCAGAGCCCGGTGTGGAGGGCGTCACTGCCCAACTCGGTTTCGCCGAATACCTCCCGGAGCGCCCCCTCCAGCGGGCGGTGATCGAATTTGGCCCCCCGCAAAAATTCCTTGATAAAGTTGTTTTTGCTACCGAATATTTTACCACCGATTTTCAGGTAGTAATCTTTCAACTCCAGCGCCGTCATGCCCGAGGCCAGTCCGGCGGCAATGATGGCCCCGGTGCTCGTTCCGCCAATGAGATCGAAATAATCGCACAGCCGTAAATCGCGATTGCCGTGCCGCCGGCGCAGCAATTTTTCGATTTCTCCCAGAAAACCCAGGCTCAGTGCGCCCCGGATGCCGCCCCCATCCAAGGCTAGAATGCGCTTGGGGCCGTGCTTTTTTAACCGATTGAGAAGTGAGGATTTTGTCACTTGGAGTGATTTTGGATTTTGGATTTTGGATTGCCGGTACTCTTGAGCTCTAATCAAAAATCCAAAATTTTTAAAGATTTTTAATGGGAATTCCCCACATCGGCAATTCTTTCAGCACCTTCACAATCCGCGAGCGGTGGCACTGTTTCGGATCCGCCTCGTAGCAAGTGATCGCAATGCAGTCGTATTGTTGGAAGAAGCCGGTCAACTCGTGTAGGAAGGTTCGGTTTTCCAGCAAGGTCACGCGTTCGTATTCGTCAAACAATTCCGCCCGCCGGCCGGG
The DNA here is from genome assembly GCA_964458135.1 of uncultured Saprospiraceae bacterium. Lineage (GTDB taxonomy): Bacteria > Bacteroidota > Bacteroidia > Chitinophagales > Saprospiraceae > CAYWHT01. The sequence goes on from CAYWHT010000108.1 coordinate 9,166, forward strand.
GGTGTCGATATCCTGTCTTTTCTCTTTTTCAATGCCCAATTCGGGGATGTGTTCGTAGGCGATGCCCACCCGCAGGCAAGCGTCTGACAATTGGTTTTTGGAAAAGCCGTATTTGCGGCTGTTGGGGTTGTGGCGTACGTCGCACAGCAATTGCACGCCCTCCCCTAGTAGCTGATTGAGGTATTTCTCCAAGCTTTTGCCCTCGTAACCCGTGGTGAGGAGGGCCTGTTCTGTGGGGCGTTCTTTTTGTTGCTCTACTGCTTTCAGCGCATCGCCCTTTAATAATCGCTCGATCAGAGGGAACCGGATGGCGTAGTAAGGATGCTCGGAAAAGATATGCCGCTGGAAGTCCTCCAGGCTGCAGGCGTGATATTGATGGTAGATTTGTTCCATCTTTCGTTCATCCGCCGCATCCAAGGGGGGTAGCGCGTAGGGCTCTATCGCCAGTTTCCAGTGGGTATAGCCGTCTTCCCGGGTTTGGATCAGGTAGTCTTTTTGGGCCAGGCGCTCCAGATCGTGTTCCAACTGAAAAGACCAGGCGCCGGAGGGGGTGGGCGCAAAATGGTAGGCCGGCGCCTCCTGTCGCTGGGCAAGCAGCAACATTAGGGCCTGCAGCCGGGGAGCAGGCAAGGCGCCCCCAAAGGTATGCAGCAGCTGGAGCAGTATTTTGCGGCGGTAATACATTCGAATTGATGTTGAAGGGGGAAGTTTAAGGGAGAATGCCACCCTACAGGTTTGGAAATTACCATTCTCTTCAAGGGGGGAAGGCTGTTCCTATTACTGAACCCGGTCTCCATTCATGGACCG